>JASEER010000044.1 GCA_030019475.1 Thermoanaerobacterales bacterium
TCCGCGAGGGCGGACGCACCGTGGGCGCCGGCGTGGTCACCGCCCTGAGAGAGTAACGCCGGGCGTTAAGCCTTAAACCATGACCAGGAAGAGACGGACGGGAGCCGGCTTGGGCTCCCGTCTCCCTTCTTGACGCATTTTCTTGACATCCCCTGGTCCCTATGGTAAAGTCAATTCGTAAATTTTTGGGGGGCCGGTCCCTTTTTAGTTTTGGGAGGTGTACGGGATGCGCGTGGACGTTACGCTGGCCTGCACGCAGTGCAAACGGCGTAATTATATTACGACGAAGAACAAGAAGAACGATCCCGGCCGCATCGAACTCAAGAAGTACTGCCGCTGGTGCGGCACCCATACCACTCATAAAGAAACGAAGTAGGGCGGGAAGATGGCACTCAAGAAGGTCCAGGAAGGAAAGCCCGATACACGGAAGTCCGCTCCGGTTGCTCGCAAAAGAGAGGCTGCTGCTTCCAAGGGAAGGAAGTTCGGAGGCCTCGCTTTTTTGACGCGTACCAGGGGCTTCCTCGAAGACGTTCTCAAAGAGTTGAAAAAGGTCCACTGGCCCACCCGCCGCGAGATCGTCATTTACACGGCGGTCGTTCTCGTCTCCGTCGCCATGGTGGGCGTCGTGATTTGGATCTTCGACTCCATCTTAAGCCAGCTCCTGGGGCTTATCATTAGCTAGAGGGTGCTCGGTTTGTGAGTACGCATTGGTACGTGGTCCACACCTATTCCGGCTACGAGAACAAGGTCAAGGCCAACCTGGAAAGACGGATCGAGTCCATGAACATGGGCGATAAGATCTTCAAGATCGTCGTGCCCATGGAGGACGAGGTCGAGATCAAGGATGGCCGGCGCAAGATAACCAAGCGCAAGATCTATCCCGGGTACGTCCTGGTGCAGATGATCCTTGACGACGACTCCTACCGGGTGGTCCGCAACACCCCGGGCGTCACCGGGTTTGTGGGCAGCACGGGGATCGGCTCCAAGCCCGTACCCCTGACCGACGACGAGGCCGACAGGATTATCCGCCAGATGGGCGGGGATGAGCCGCGGGTGCGCATAGACGTGGCCGTGGGTGAGAAGGTGCGTGTCACGGGAGGACCCTTCGAAAGCTTTATCGGGACGATCGAAGAGATTAACACCGAAAAGGGCAAGTTACGCGTGATGATCTCGATGTTCGGTCGGGAAACCCCCATCGAACTCGAGTACTATCAGATAGAGAAGATCAGCTAAGGGGGTGAGCGAATGGCAAAGAAAGTAGCAGGCGTTGTCAAGCTGCAGATCCCTGCGGGCAAGGCCACACCGGCACCCCCGGTCGGCTCCGGCCTGGGCCCGTACGGCGTGAATATTATGGCCTTCGTTAAAGAGTACAACGACCGGACGGCCGCCCAGGCGGGCCTGATCATTCCGGTCGAGATCACCATCTACGAGGACCGGAGTTTCAGCTTTGTGACCAAGACCCCGCCGGCCGCGGTTCTCCTGAAGAAGGCCGCCGGCATTGAGACAGCTTCCGGCGAACCCAACAGGAAAAAGGTCGGCCGGGTTACGCGCTCCAAGGTGCGCGAAATCGCCGAGCTGAAGATGCCCGACCTGAACGCGGCTTCGGTCGAGGCCGCGATGCGGATGGTCGAGGGCACGGCCCGCAGCATGGGGATTGAAATCGTAGAAGGTTAAGTGGGAGGAGCGCAGCTCCGCTTGCACCACGAGGAGGTATCCGGCAATGCCGAAACACGGGAAGAAATACCTTGAAGCACGTAAGCAGGTTGACAGGGACGCACTTCTGGATCCGGCCGAGGCGCTGGAACTCGTCAAGAAGGTCGCTCCGGCCAAGTTTGACGAAACGGTGGAGGCCGCCGTCCGCCTGGGGGTCGACCCCCGCCACGCCGACCAGCAGGTCCGCGGCGCGGTCGTCCTGCCGCATGGCACCGGCAAGACGCGCAAGCTCCTGGTTTTCGCCCGCGGGGACAAGGCCAAGGAAGCCGAGGAAGCCGGCGCGGATTATGTGGGCGCCGAGGACATGATCGCCAAGATCCAGGGCGGCTGGTTCGACTTTGACGTTGCCGTGGCCACCCCCGATATGATGGGGATGGTCGGTAAGATCGGCCGCCTGCTGGGCCCCAAGGGCCTGATGCCGAACCCGAAGACCGGGACGGTAACCTTCGATATCGCGCGGGCGGTGGCCGAGGTCAAGGCCGGCAAGATCCAGTACCGCGTCGACAAGGCGGGCATCATCCATGCTCCGATCGGCAAGGTCTCCTTTGAGACCGAGAAGCTGGTCGAGAACCTGAAGACCCTGGTGGACGCCCTGGTCCGGGCCAAGCCCGCGGCCGCCAAGGGGCAGTACATGAAGGGGGTCACGGTCGCCTCGACGATGGGTCCCGGGGTCCGCGTCAACGTGGCGAAACTGGTGGGCTAGACTTACCGATTTCTAATTACTAATAACTGATTTCCTGGCTGCAGACAGCGGGTGCCCGGCGGGACGCCGGGCTTAAGGGCCGAAGGAGAGCCGCCCGCCGAGGCCTGTAGGGTCTTTGGGCCCCTGCATGGCTTTGTATCTGCAGGGGCTTTCCGATTTTTACCGGGCAGTAAAGGAGGTGCAGTATTTGGCAACAACACGTGAAGACAAGGTGGCCGTAGTCGGGGAACTCAAGGAGACGATGGCCCGCGCCAAAATTATCGTCCTTACCGAGTACCGGGGCTTGAGCGTGGCTTCGATGACCGACCTGCGGCGGCGCATCCGCGGCGCCGGAGGGCACTTGAAGGTGGCCAAGAACACCCTGGCCCGTCGCGCGGCCCACGAGGCGGGCATTGAGGGGCTCGACCCCATGCTCAGCGGACCGATCGCCCTCGCCTTCGGGTTTGACGATCCGGCGGCCGTGCCCAAGGTCCTCACCCAGTTCCAAAAGGAGTTCGGGAAGGTGTCCCCGGTGGAGATCACCGGCGGGGTCATCGAGGGCCGGGTGGTGGCCATGGACGAGATCAAGCGGGTGGCCGACCTGCCAAGCCGCGAAGTGCTTCTCGCCCAGGTGGTGGGCGGCCTGCAGGCGCCGCTCACCGGCCTGGTCAACGTTCTGCAGGGCAACATCCGCAAGTTCGTCTACGCTCTGGAGGCCGTGAGGAAACTGAAGGAAGCGTAGGCCGCTTACTAATTTCAATTAGCTTAAGGAGGATTTCCGATGTCCAAAGTCAACGAGGTTCTCGAAATCGTCAAGGGCATGACCGTCCTTGAACTCGCCGACCTGGTAAAGGCGATGGAAGAAGAATTCGGCGTCTCCGCCGCCGCTCCGGTAGCCGCCGTGGCCGCGGCTCCGGCCGCCGCCGCTCCTGCCGCCGTCGAGGAGGAGCAGACCGAATTCGACGTTATCCTGGAGACCGTGGGCGACAAGAAGATCAACGTCATCAAGGTCGTCCGGGAGATCACCGGCCTGGGCCTCAAGGAGGCCAAGGAGCTGGTCGACGGCGCTCCCAAGCCGGTCAAAGAGAAGGTCAACAAGGAAGAGGCCGAGGCTATCAAGGCCAAGCTCGAGGAAGTCGGCGCCGGCGTGAAGATCAAGTAACTCAAACCCCACCTCCGGATAAAATCAGCCGGCCGGTTGTCCTCAAGGCGACCGGGGCCGTGAGATTTCACCCCGTTAACATTACGGGGTGAAATTTTTTGTTGACGGGGCATCCATTCTGTGATAACATTATAAGTCGTTGTCCATATGAGTATTATCTGGATCGGCTGGGGCCATAATACTTGGATAGGGATTGCGGGTTGTAAAAGCGAGGTCATTTTGGGTAACCTTGCTTTTAGTATTTCCATTGCAGGGGGTTGAGGCATGCCGGTCGCCAAGGCTAAAGAGCGCGTCGTCTTCGGCAAACTTCGTGAGGCCCTTGAGCTGCCCGACCTGGTGGAGGTGCAGAAGAAATCTTACCGCTGGTTTTTGGACCAGGGGTTGCGCGAGGTATTCCAGGACATCTCTCCGATCCAGGACTTTACCGGCAACCTGGTTCTTGAGTTTCTTGACTACAGCCTCGGCGAGCCCAAGTACGCCGTGCAGGAGTGCAAGGACCGCGACGTGACCTACGCCGCTCCCTTGCGCGTCAAGGTGCGGCTGATCAACCGGGAGACGGGCGAGGTCAAGGAACAGGATGTCTTTATGGGGGACTTCCCCCTGATGACCGACAAGGGAACCTTCATTATCAATGGTGCTGAGAGAGTCATTGTCAGTCAATTGGTTCGTTCTCCCGGCGTCTATTTTGATGCCCAGCCCGATCCGAACGGCAAGCTCATCTATACGGCGACCGTCATCCCCAGCCGCGGCGCCTGGCTGGAGTTCGAGACCGACGCCCTGGAGCATATCTGGGTGCGCGTCGACCGGACGCGGAAAATCCCGGCCACCGTGCTGATCCGCGCCCTCGGTTACGGCACCAGGACCCAGTTACTGTCGCTGTTCGACAACCACAAGAGCATTGAAGAAACCCTGACCAAGGACAACACCGACAACGAGGAAGACGCCCTGGTCGAGATCTATAAGCGCCTGCGCCCGGGCGAGCCTCCGACCGCGGAAAGCGCCCGGGCTCTGCTTGATAGTCTATTCTTCGATCCCAAGCGTTATGACCTGGCCCCCGTGGGCCGGTATAAGCTGTTCAAGAAGCTGAAGCACGGCATCCTCTACCGCTACGGGGAGGACACCGGCGAAACCTCGTATGATCCGTACCTTAAAGAGGATATCCCGGCGGACCGCGAGTTCATCCGAGCGCTGACCAAAGAGGACATTGTCGCCACCCTCCGCTACATCCTGCGGATGGTCGACGGCCAGGCGGAGCGGGATGACATCGACCACCTCGGGAACCGCCGGCTGCGTTCCGTGGGCGAGTTGCTGCAGAACCAGTTCCGCATCGGCCTGGCCCGGATGGAGCGCGTGGTGCGCGAGCGCATGACCATCCAGGATGTCGAGGTCATCACCCCGCAGGTCCTGATCAATATCCGGCCGGTCGTGGCCGCCATCAAGGAGTTCTTCGGCTCCAGCCAGCTTTCGCAGTTCATGGACCAGACCAACCCCCTGGCGGAACTCACCCACAAGCGTCGCCTTTCGGCTCTCGGCCCGGGCGGCCTGTCCCGGGAGCGGGCGGGTTTCGAGGTCCGCGACGTCCACCACTCCCACTACGGCCGGGTCTGCCCCATTGAGACGCCTGAAGGTCCGAACATCGGCCTGATCGGCTCCCTGACCTGCTACGCCCGGGTCAATGAGTTCGGCTTCATCGAGACGCCTTACCGGAAGGTGGACAAGGAGAGCGGCCGGGTCACGGACGAGATCGTGTACATGACGGCCGACGAGGAAGAGGAATACGTCATCGCCCAGGCCAACGTGGGTCTGGACGACCGGGGATACTTTGAAGAGAAGCGGGTCAGCGCCCGGTACAAAGGGGAGTTCCTGCTCGTGGACGCCGACCGGGTCGACTTCGTCGACGTCTCTCCGAAGCAGGTGTTCAGCGTCGCCACCTCCCTGATCCCCTTCCTGGAGCACGACGACGCCAACCGCGCCCTCATGGGGGCGAACATGCAGCGCCAGGCGGTGCCGCTTTTGAACGCCGAGGCGCCCCTGATCGGCACCGGGATCGAGGCCAAGGCGGCCTACGATTCCGGGGTCGTCGTGATCGCCGAAAACTCCGGGTACGTGGAACGGGTGTCGGCCGACGAGGTCAAGATCCGGACTGACGCCGGCGGGCTGGATACCTACCGGCTCTCCAAGTTTACCCGCTCCAACCAGGGCACCTGCCTGAACCAGCGCCCGATCGTCTACGCCGGCGAGCGGATTGAGAAGGGCCAGGTCATCGCCGACGGGCCGTGCACAGACCACGGGGAACTGGCCCTGGGGCGGAACGTCCTGGTGGCCTTCATGCCCTGGGAGGGCTACAACTACGAGGACGCCATCCTGGTCAGCGAAAAGCTTATCAAGGAAGACATGTACACCTCGATCCATATCGAGGAGTATGAATGCGACGCCCGGGACACCAAGCTCGGGCCGGAGGAAATCACCCGCGACATCCCGAACGTCGGCGAGGACGCTTTGAAGGACCTGGACGAGCGCGGGGTCATCCGCGTCGGGGCCGAGGTCCGCCCGGGGGACATCCTGGTCGGCAAGGTAACCCCCAAGGGCGAGACCGAACTGACCGCCGAGGAGCGCCTCCTGCGGGCCATCTTCGGGGAAAAGGCGCGCGAGGTCCGCGACACCTCCCTGCGCGTCCCGCATGGCGAGTCCGGTAAAGTCGTGGACGTCAAGGTTTTCTCGCGCGAGAACGGCGATGAGCTGCCCCCCGGCGTGAACCAGCTCGTGCGGGTCTACGTGGCCCAGAAGCGCAAGCTCTCCGAGGGGGACAAAATGGCCGGGCGCCACGGGAACAAGGGCGTCATCGCCCGCATCATGCCGGAGGAGGATATGCCCTTCCTGCCCGACGGCACGCCGATCGAGATCGTCCTCAACCCCCTGGGCGTCCCGTCCCGCATGAACATCGGCCAGGTCCTGGAGTGCCACCTGGGCTGGGCGGCACAGGCCCTCGGCTACAACATCGCCACCCCGGTCTTCAACGGCGCCCGGGAGTCGGACATCACCGAGACCCTTGATCGTTGCGGACTGCCGCCGGACGGCAAGATCGAACTCCGCGACGGCCGGTCCGGCCTGCCCTTTGACCGCCCGATCACGGTCGGTTACATCTATATGCTGAAGCTGGCCCACCTGGTCGACGATAAGATCCACGCGCGGTCGACCGGGCCGTATTCCCTCGTCACGCAGCAGCCTCTCGGCGGCAAGGCGCAGTTCGGCGGCCAGCGCTTCGGCGAGATGGAGGTCTGGGCCCTGGAGGCCTATGGGGCGGCCTACACCCTGCAGGAGATCCTGACCGTCAAATCCGACGATGTCGTGGGCCGGGTAAAAACCTACGAGGCCATTGTCAAGGGCGAAAACGTGCCGGAGCCGGGTGTGCCCGAGGCCTTCAAGGTCCTGATCAAGGAAGTGCAGAGCCTCGGCCTGGACATCAAGGTCCTCGCCGAGGACGACCGGGAGATCGAGATCCGGGAGGTGGAGGACGACTTCGCCGAGCCGGACAAGGACCTTGAACTGGACTTCCAGGCGATGCCGGAGCCCGGCCGGAACCGCGATGACAACGACGAAGGAGAGGACATCGGCGAGGAACCGGAGGAGGACGAGGAGACCCTGTTCGGCGAGGAGGGCTTCTCCGTAGAGGAACGGGATATCGGAGAGGACTACGACCGGGAAGACAATGACCTGGCGGACGACGACGGGCGCCGGGACGACGAAGAGTAAAATTGGATTCAGGGTCTTCCTAGGAGGGATGAAGCGCGGTGCTGGATTTAACCAACTTCGACCGGATTCGCATTGGTTTGGCGTCGCCGGAGCAGATAAGGGACTGGTCACATGGGGAGGTCAAGAAGCCGGAGACCATCAACTACCGCACTTTGAAGCCCGAGCGTGACGGGCTCTTCTGCGAGCGCATCTTCGGGCCGACCCGCGACTGGGAATGCCATTGCGGCAAGTACAAGCGCGTGCGCTACAAGGGCGTGATCTGCGACCGCTGCGGCGTCGAGGTCACGCGCTCGAAAGTCCGCCGCGAACGGCTGGGGCATATCGAACTGGCGGCCCCGGTCTCGCATATCTGGTACTTCAAGGGCATCCCCTCCCGCATGGGCCTGCTGCTGGACATGTCACCCCGGGCCCTGGAAAAGGTTTTATATTTCGTTTCCTACGTTGTGATCGACCCGGGCGAGACGGCCCTGATCAAGAAGCAGATGCTCACCGAACAGGAGTACCGCGAGTACAAGGAAAAGTTCGGCACGGCCTTCACGGCCGGCATGGGGGCCGAGGCCATCAAGACCCTGCTGGAGGAGATCGACCTCGAGGCGATGGCCGAGGAACTGCGGCGCGAGATCCGGGACGTGACGGGGCAGCGGCGCATCCGCGCCATCCGCCGCCTGGAGGTCGCGGAGGCCTTCCGTAAGTCGGGCAACCGGCCGGAGTGGATGATCCTCGACGTCCTGCCGGTCATCCCCCCCGAGCTGCGTCCCATGGTCCAGCTCGACGGCGGCCGTTTCGCTACCTCCGACCTGAACGACCTCTACCGCCGGGTCATCAACCGCAATAACCGCTTGAAGAGGCTCCTGGAGCTGGGCGCCCCCGACATCATCGTGCGCAATGAGAAGCGGATGCTGCAGGAGGCCGTCGACGCCCTGATCGACAACGGGCGGCGCGGCCGCCCGGTCACCGGGCCCGGCAACCGCCCGCTGAAGTCCCTCTCGGACATGCTCAAGGGCAAGCAGGGGCGTTTCCGCCAGAACCTGCTGGGCAAGCGCGTCGACTACTCCGGGCGTTCCGTGATCGTGGTCGGCCCCGCCCTCAGGCTGCACCAGTGCGGCCTGCCCAAGGAGATGGCGCTGGAACTCTTCAAGCCCTTCGTCATGAAGAAACTCGTGGCCGACGGCCTGGCGCACAACATCAAGAGCGCCAAGCGCATGGTGGAGCGCGTGCGGCCCGAGGTCTGGGACATCCTCGAGGATGTCATCCGGGAGCACCCGGTCATGCTCAACCGCGCGCCCACGCTGCACCGCCTGGGCATCCAGGCCTTTGAGCCGATCCTGGTCGAGGGCCGGGCGATCCAGATCCACCCGATGGTCTGTACCGCCTACAACGCCGACTTCGACGGGGACCAGATGGCCGTCCACGTGCCGCTGTCGGCCGAGGCCCAAGCCGAGGCGCGGCTCCTGATGCTCTCGACCCACAACATTCTGAACCCGAAGGACGGGCGCCCGGTGACCGTCCCCACGCAGGACATGGTCATCGGAAACTACTACCTGACCGTTGAGCGGCCGGGTGCGAAAGGCGAGGGCATGGCCTTCAAGGACCCCGAAGAGGCCATCCTCGCTTACGAGAGCGGGGCGGTCTCCCTCCATGCCCGGGTCAAGATACGCATGCCGGACGGGGAGTGTATCAACCATGACGTGCGGGGCAAGCTCATCGAGACCACCGTGGGCCGGGTCATCTTCAACTCCATCCTGCCCGGCGAGCTGCCCTATATCAACGAGATCGCCGACAAAAAGAAGCTGGGGCGCATCGTCGACCAGTGCTACCGTAAACTGGGATACGCTAAGACCGCGGAGTTCCTGGACGGAGTCAAGAAAATCGGCTTCCACTTCGCGACCCGCGCCGGCCTGACGATCGGGGTGGACGATATCGTCATCCCGGAGGCTAAGAAGACGATCCTGGAGGAGACCGAGAAGAAAGTCCAGACCGTCGAGGACCAGTACCGCCGCGGGTTGATCACCTGGGATGAGCGCTACCGGAAGGTCATCGAGGCCTGGAACAAGGCCACGGACGCCGTCACCGAGGAGATCATGAACACGCTCGACCGCTTCAACCCGGTTTACATGATGGCCACCTCGGGTGCCCGCGGTAACATCCAGCAGATCCGCCAGCTGGCCGGGATGCGCGGCCTGATGGCCGACCCTTCGGGGCGCATCATCGACCTGCCGATCAAGGCCAGCTTCCGGGAAGGCCTGACCGTTTCCGAGTACTTCATCTCCACCCACGGCGCCCGCAAGGGCCTGGCCGACACCGCCCTGCGGACGGCCGACTCCGGCTACCTTACCCGGCGCCTGGTGGACGTCGCGCAGGACGTCATCGTCCGTGAGGACGACTGCGGCACCGAGGACTGTATCGAGGTGGCCGAGATCCGGGACGGGACCGAGGTCATCGAGAACCTCGAGGACCGTATCGTCGGGCGGTTCGCCGCCGTGGATATTCAGCACCCCGAGACGGGAGAAGTCCTGGCCCGGGCCAACACGGAAATCTCCGAAGAGGCGGCGGACGCCGTTACCCGCGCCGGGATCAGGAAGGTCAAGGTCCGCTCCTCTCTCACCTGCAAGACCAAGCATGGGGTCTGCCGCAAGTGCTACGGGCGCAATCTGGCCACGGGCCACCTGGTGGACATCGGCGAGGCGGTGGGGATCATCGCCGCCCAGTCCATCGGCGAGCCCGGCACGCAGCTGACGATGCGCACCTTCCACACCGGCGGCGTCGCCGGTGAGGATATCACCCAGGGTCTGCCCCGCGTCGAGGAGTTGTTCGAGGCCCGGCGGCCGAAGGGCCAGGCCGTGGTCGCGGAGATCGACGGCACTGTGGAAGTGCGTGAGATCAAGGGGCGGCGCGAGATCGAGATCGCGGGCCCGGAAGGGGAGCGGGAACAGTACGCGATTCCTTACGGGGCGCGGCTGAAGGTGCAGTCCGGGGACACGGTGGCCGCCGGCGACGAGTTGACCGAGGGCTCGGTCAACCCCCACGACCTCCTGAAGATCAAGGGCGTGGGCGCGGTGCAGCTCTACCTTTTGCAAGAGGTGCAGCGCGTTTACCGGATGCAGGGTGTCGATATCAACGACAAGCACATCGAAATCATGATCCGGCAGATGCTGCGCAAAGTGAAGATCGAGGATGCCGGGGACACCGACTTCCTGCCCGGCGGGCTGGTGGACATCCTCGAATTGGAGGAGGAAAACGCCCGCGTCACGGCGGAGGGCGGCGAGCCGGCCACCAGCCGCCCGGTCCTCCTTGGGATCACCAAGGCCTCGCTGGCCACCGACTCGTTCCTGGCCGCCGCCTCCTTCCAGGAGACGACCCGCGTCCTGACCGAGGCGGCCATCAAGGGCAAGGTCGATCCCTTGGTGGGATTGAAGGAAAACGTTATCATCGGCAAGCTGGTGCCGGCCGGAACAGGGATGGTGCGCTACCGGAACATCGAAGTCGCCGAGGGGGGCGAAGAGGCTCAATTACCGTCGTAACCGCCGGTTGACAAACGTTCTTGCGCGGTGATATGCTTTTTAAGTGTGTGAATCTTGAAGGGAGGATTTACCTTTGCCCTTCGAGAGACTGCAGGCGGCCCGCAAGAAGATGGTGGGGAGCAGGCAGACCATCAAGCTCATACAGAGGGGGCAGGCCGTGGAGGTGTATGTCGCGCTGGACGCCGACGCACACATCACCGGCCCGATCATCCAGGCTTGCCGGGCGCGGGGCATCCCGCTCATCGAGGTGTCCTCGATGGCCGAACTCGGCAAGGCCTGCGGGATCAAGGTTAATTGCGCTGCGGCGGCCATCGCCGAGTAGAGGTTAACCGGCCCCCTACCCCTCACGGTAGGGGGCATCATATTCTTACCAACCCAGCGGAGGAGGTGTAAGAGAGGAAATGCCGACCATTAACCAGCTTGTGCGCAAGGGCAGGGAACGGCTGACCGAGAAGTCGGCTTCTCCGGCCCTCAAGGAGTGCCCGCAGAAGAGGGGCGTATGCACCCGCGTTTACACGACCACGCCGAAGAAGCCCAACTCGGCCCTGCGGAAGGTCGCCCGCGTGCGCCTGACCAACGGTTACGAGGTTACCAGCTATATCCCCGGCATCGGTCATAACCTGCAGGAGCACTCCGTGGTCCTGGTCCGCGGCGGCAGAGTGAAGGACCTGCCGGGCGTGCGCTACCACATCGTCCGCGGGACCCTTGACGCCGCCGGGGTGCAGAACCGCAACCGCGGCCGCTCCAAGTACGGAGCCAAGAGGCCCAAGAAGTAAAGGGGGGAATCAATTGCCACGCCGAGGAGCCGTTCCGAAACGTGACGTGCTGCCGGACCCGGTATACGGCAGCAAGGTGCTCACGAAGCTCATCAATAAGGTAATGCTCGACGGGAAGAAGAGCGTCGCCGAGACGATCTGTTACGGCGCCTTCGAGGAGATCAAGGAGAAGACCGGCCGGGATCCGCTGGAAGTCTTCGAGCAGGCGATGAAGAACGTGATCCCCATCGTGGAGACCCGTCCGCGGCGGGTGGGCGGCGCCAACTACCAGGTGCCCGTCGAGGTCCGGCCGGAGCGCAAGGAGACCCTGGCCATCCGCTGGATCGTCAGCTTCGCGCGGCAGCGCGCGGGGAAGAGCATGCAGGAGAAGCTGGCCGCCGAGATTATGGATGCCGCCAACGGGACCGGCGGAGCGGTCAAGAAGAAGGAAGACACGCATCGTATGGCCGAGGCCAACAAGGCCTTCGCACACTACAGGTGGTAAGTAAAGGGAGCGAGGTTCGGTAATGGGGCGTTCTGTTCCGCTCGAACGGACGAGGAACATCGGCATCATGGCTCACATCGATGCCGGTAAGACAACAACAACTGAGCGGATCCTGTTTTACACCGGCAGAGTCCACCGTATCGGTGAGGTCGACGACGGCGCGGCCACCATGGACTGGATGGTCCAGGAGCAGGAGCGCGGCATCACCATCACCTCGGCGGCGACGACATGCTTCTGGCGTAACCACCGGATCAACATTATCGATACGCCAGGGCACGTGGATTTCACGGTCGAGGTGGAGCGCTCCCTGCGCGTGCTGGACGGCGCCGTTGCGGTGTTTTGCTCGGTGGGCGGGGTGGAGCCCCAGTCCGAGACCGTCTGGCGCCAGGCCGACAAGTACGGGGTTCCGCGCATCGCCTACATCAACAAGATGGACCGTATCGGCGCGGACTTTTACCGCAGCATGGAATCCATCCGTCACAAACTCAATGCCAACCCCGTCGCCTTGCAGCTGCCCATCGGGGCCGAGGACAGGTTCCGGGGCATCGTCGACCTGGTGGAGAACAAGGCGCTTATATATGGCGATGATTTGGGTAAACAAGTAAGCGAAGTGGATATCCCTGCCGAGATGGCGGAGGAAGCCGCCGCGTACCGGGAGAAGCTGTTGGAAGCCATCGCCGAGGCCGACGAGGACCTGATGGTCAAGTACCTGGAAGGCGAGCCGCTCACGGCCGGGGAGATCCGCGCCGGTATCCGGAAAGCGACGGTGGCGGTGCAGATGATCCCGGTCCTTTGCGGTTCCTCGTACCGGAACAAAGGGGTGCAGCCCCTGTTGGACGCCATCGTCGATTACCTGCCGGCGCCCACGGACATCCCGCCGGTGCGGGGTGTGAACCCCCGGACCGGGCAGGAGGATGAACGGGAGGCCCGGGACGACGCTCCCTTCGCCGCCCTGGCCTTTAAGATCATGGTCGACCCTTACGTGGGTAAGCTGACCTTCTTCCGGGTTTACTCCGGGGTCCTGAAGTCCGGTTCGGTCGTCTTCAACTCGACCAAGGGGAAACGGGAGCGCATCGGCCGGTTGCTCCTGATGCACGCCAACCACCGCGAAGAGGTGGATGCGGTTTACGCGGGGGACATCGCCGCGGCCGTCGGCCTGAAGACGGCCACCACCGGCGACACCCTCTGCGCGGAGCAGGCGCCGGTCGTCCTGGAGGCCATCGAGTTTCCGGAGCCCGTGATTGCCGTCGCCATCGAGCCCAAGACCAAGGCCGACCAGGATAAGATGGGCGTCGCGTTGCAGCGACTGGCCGAGGAGGATCCGACCTTCAAGGTCCGCGTCGAGGAAGAGACCGGGCAGACCCTGATCTCCGGCATGGGCGAACTGCACCTGGAGATCATCGTCGACCGGCTGCTGCGCGAGTTCAACGTCCAGGCCAATGTCGGCCGGCCGCAGGTGGCGTATAAGGAGACCCTGCGGCGCGCGACCAGGGCCGAGGGCAAGTTCGTCCGCCAGACGGGCGGGCGCGGCCAGTACGGGCACGTTATATTGCAGGTGGAGCCCCGCGAGCGCGGGCAGGGATTCGCGTTCCTGAACAAGGTCGTTGGCGGCGCGGTGCCGAAAGAGTTCATCCCGGCCGTGCAGGCCGGGGTGGAGGAGGCGTTGCAGAGCGGACCGCTCCTCGGTTACCCGGTCATCGATGTCCAGGTCACCCTGGTGGACGGTTCCTACCACCCCGTGGATTCCTCGGAGATGGCCTTTAAGATCGCCGCTTCGATGGGGTTCAAGAAGGCGGCGTCCGAGGGGGGGCCGGTGCTTCTCGAGCCCGTGATGCGGGTCGAGGTGACCGTGCCGGAGGAGTTCACCGGGGATGTGATCAGTGACCTGAACGCCCGGCGGGGGCACATCGACGAGATGGGCCTGGAAGGTAACGTCCGCGTGGTGCGCGCCCGGGTTCCGCTGGCCGAGATGTTCGGCTACGCCACCGAACTGCGTTCCCGCACTCAGGGGCGGGGCAACTATAATATGCAGTTCGATCATTATGCTGAGGTCCCCGCCGGCCTGGTGGAGAAACTCAGCCGGCGTTAGATCTGGATACTATTCTTCAAGGAGGCAAACCGCAAAATGGCGAAGGCCAAATTTGTACGCTCCAAGCCCCACGTCAACATCGGGACGATCGGGCACGTCGACCATGGCAAGACCACACTGACGGCGGCGATCACCCTGATCCTGTCCAAGTTCGGTCAGGCCACGTACAAGAAATACGACGAGATCGACGCGGCGCCCGAAGAGAAAGCGCGCGGCATCACCATCAACACCGCGCACGTCGAGTACGAGACCGAAAAGCGGCATTACGCCCACGTCGACTGCCCGGGCCACGCCGACTACATCAAAAACATGATCACCGGCGCGGCGCAGATGGACGGCGCCATCCTCGTCGTCTCCGCGGCCGACGGCCCGATGCCGCAGACGCGCGAGCACATCCTCCTGGCGCGGCAGGTGGCCGTGCCGTCCATCGTCGTCTTCCTCAACAAAGCCGATATGGTCGACGACCCCGAGCTTTTGGAGCTCGTCGAGATGGAAGTGCGCGAGCTTCTGTCCACCTACGAATTCCCGGGGGACGACTCCCCGGTCATCGCCGGGTCCGCCTTAAAGGCCCTCGAGTGCGGCTGCGGCAAGCGCGAGTGCGAGGCCTGCGGGCCGATCTTAAAGCTCATGGACGCCGTCGACGAGTTCATCCCCACCCCCGAGCGCGACATCGACAAACCGTTCCTCATGCCGGTTGAAGACGTCTTCACCATCACCGGGCGCGGCACCGTCGGCACCGGGCGCGTCGAGCGCGGCAAGATCCGGGTGGGCGAAGAAGTCGAGATCGTCGGCCTGGCCGAGAAGGCGCGGAAGACCGTCGTCACCGGCGTCGAGATGTTCCGCAAGATCCTCGACGAGGGCGTCGCGGGCGACAACATCGGCGTCCTGCTGCGCGGCGTCGACCGCAAAGAGCTGGAGCGGGGGCAGGTGCTCGCCAAGCCCGGGAGCATCAGGCCGCTGACCAAATTCTCGGCCGAGGTGTACGTCCTGACCAAAGAAGAAGGCGGGCGGCACACCCCGTTCTTCAACGGCTACCGGCCGCAGTTCTACTTTAGGACGACCGACGTCACGGGCGTCATCAAGCTGCCGGAAGGCGTCGAGATGGTGATGCCGGGCGACAACATCAAGATCGACATCGACCTGATCACCCCGATCGCCATCGAAGAGGGACTGCGCTTCGCCATCCGCGAGGGCGGACGCACCGTGGGCGCCGGCGTGGTCACCGCCCTGAGAGAGTA
>JASEER010000045.1 GCA_030019475.1 Thermoanaerobacterales bacterium
AGCCGAAATGCATCGTTCCATCACCAGACAATATTGTATCGCCTGCACCCATAGCTTGGCAACACTATTATCGCGTATAGCGATAAGAAGACGGTATCTCGCTCTTGTGGTAGAATTATCGCTAGATCGATAGAAGGGCGGCTTTAAGAATGCAGATAGGGAGCCGTTTACGCCAGCTACGGCTCAAGGCTGGCCTGAGCGGAAACGCCCTGGCCCAACGGGCCGGTGTCGGACAGTCGACGGTGAGCGAGATTGAGTCCGGGCGGACGACGCCCAGCTTCCACGTGTTGCGCAAGCTGTGCCGGGCCATGGATATCACCCTGGGTGATTTCTTTGCGCCGGACAGAACGGCCCGGGAGCCATTGTCCGCGGAACTCCGGCGCTTGCTGGAAATGGCCCGCCGCCTGGATGAGAAGGAACTGGATACCGTCATGCTCCTTGTGGGGGCGATGGTCAAGCAGAAGGAGACCCCTTCGGGGCTGCCGGCCGCCGCGGAGAACGCGGTTCCGTACGACGAAAGGGAGGAAGAGCCCCATAAGAAGTAATCCCCGGGCCATACGGGGCCACACCGGGCCGCACGAATATCAAGGGCCGGGGGGTGTATCCCCCCGGCCCTTTCGTCTCCTTTTGCCGCGTTGGCAAAGGTTATGCGTCTGGAGTCTGAGCCGGCGCGGTGGCGGTCCCCGGGGCCGCGGGCATCTCCATCACCGGGGCGTCCTTGGCCTCCGCCGGGAGTACAATGTTGATCTCGCCGTTGAAATCGCTGAAGGTCAGGTCGTAGTCGATGGCCACCGACTCCATCGGGTTCGGCTCACCCATGAACTGAGGCGTAAAGCCCATCACCAGGAGCATATCCATCTTCAGGGGGACCAGGGTTTCCTTGTCAATATAGGCCACGCCGGAAATGTGCATGGCCTCAATGAGGGCCTCGGTCATTTTGAGCATCTCGTTGAACTGGTTATTCAACTGGCCACCGAGCTGACTGGCGAAGAGGTCCATGAACCGGGCGAAATCCCTGATCTGCCCGTAGGAGGACATCTTGTAAACCGCGCGCCCGTTCACCTGCTCCTCGCCCAGGTAACGGTAGTAGAACATCTTTTCGATCTCGGGCGGGACCGGGTTGGCGGTCTGGGCCAGGCTTTGCTTCATCATTTCGGTAAAGTCCGGCATCAGCCCCTCGGGCATCTTCTGCCATTCGGACTTGCCGGTGGCTGGATCCGTAACGTTGAAATACACACCCTCGGAGGTATAGTAATAGTCAACCTGTACCTTAAGAGGCTGTTTTTCTTCGGGGACAGGGATTTCCATTGTTATTGCCTCGTGCATCCCCTGCTCCAGGTTCATCTCCAGTGAAATGTCCGCCGTGGCGCGCAGGTCCTGGGGCATACCGGCGGGTATGCCGGCGTCCGGGATCGCCCGCATGTTCATCTCAATGGCCATCTGCCCCTGCATCCGCATCGTCTTGACGTCCTTTTGCGCAACCCGCGACTGCTCGTTGATCTGCCGCGCCTTCTCCACCGGCCCGAAGACCTTGGCCAGCAGGGCCACACCGTCGGCAACGGTCATCTGCTCGTCGGGCGCACCTATGTCCATCAGTCCCTCGCGGACCATCCAGGCGTAAGGCCGGTAAGCCCAATGGCCCTTAATCCCCTCAAGGCCGGCCACCGTTCCGGGGTCAACGGCCGTAGGCAGGCCGAGGGTGCGGGAAATGAACACGGCTGCCTGGGCCCGGGTGACCGGCTGGCTGATCCCGATGCCGCCGCCGGGATAACCCCTGAGGATGCCCGCCGCGAGCAGGTTCTTGACAGCGTCCGCCGCAGGGGAACCGGGCGCGATGTCGGCCGGGAGCGCCGTATCCGCCGGCGCCGCGCTGAGCTCCGCTGCAGCGTTCAGCAAGACGGCGAAATCGCCGCGGGTGAGGACGCCGTCCGCGTTCATCCCGGCAGGCATCAGGGCAAACAAATTATCCTCTGTAACCTCCGCCGCCTGGGCCAGGCCGCCGAACGCCAACACCAACGCCAGGGTGACTGCAAAAACCACCAAGCTTTTGCGCAAGAGTCAGGCCTCCTTTTCGAAGAGAAGTGACTGGGGGTCGGTTCCGCCTCCGGATTCACCTCCTTGATCCGCCTTCGGTTGCGGCCGCAACGGCCCTATAAGATAAACACCGCCGGCGGGCTACTTGGGACATTAAAGGTAATCAAACGGGTCGCGGCCGGCCCGGGCCACGGCGAGGGCTATGTCAAGGCCCGCGGCGCGGATCCGTTTTTCAAGGTAGGACTTTAAGGGTTCGAGGATCACCCGTTCGGTCGGGTAGTGCCCCGGATCGACGAAATTCAGCCCCGCCGCCAGGATATCCTGGGCGACATGGTACTTCAGATCACCGGTCACAAAGACGTCGGCCCCGGCGAAGGCCGCCTTGGACCACAGGTCCCCGCCCGAACCGCCGCAGAGGGCGACCTTGCGGATCACACGTTCCTGGGGCCCGCCGGCACGTACGGTGGGCAGTTCGAGCACGGTCTTGACGAAGGCGAGGAAGGCGTAAAAGGTCATCGGCTCGGACAGCCGGCCGACCCGCCCGAAAGGCGAGGGCTCGTCGACCAGGGGCGCGATATCCACCAGGCCCAGGACGCGCGCGAGGGCCTCGTTCACCCCTTCAGCGGCGGCATCCAGGTTGGTGTGGGCCGCATATACATTGATCCGTTCGCGCACCAGGCGCGCCACCAGGGCGCCACGCGGCTGGTCCAGCCGCAGGTTCTTGAACGGGCGGTGAAAGAGCGGGTGGTGGCTGATAATGAGGTCCGCCCCGGCGTCGGCCGCCTCCTCGACCACGGCCTCGTCCACGTCCAGGGCCACGAGCACCTTCTTTACGGCCGCGCCCGGGTCCCCCACCTGCCATCCGGTATTATCGCCCTCCAGGGCCAGCGCCCGCGGCGCCATTTCCTCCACAAAGCTCACAATGGTCGCGCACTTAGCAGCCAAACCGTTCACGCTCCTTACCGGTTATCCAGGCGCCTCAAGACTTCACGTACCGCCCGCAGGCGCTCGGTGATCTCCCGCCTGCCCGGAAGCGGGCGGCGGCTGCGGGCCATCTCCGCCAGGATCCGCGCGTACTTTTGGGCCAGGCCCGCGAGGTACTCCCGCAAAAGCGGATGGCCCCGTTCCAGGAGCAGCGGACCGACCTCCAATTCCAGGGGAGTCAGCGGCCGGCCATCCCCCCGTTCGGCGCCGATAACCTGGTAGATCCGGCCGGCGTCGGCCGCCAACTGCTCGTCCACCGGCACCCAGCCGTGATCCGCGAGCCAGCGCCGGACGGCCGCCGGGGAATCCATCGGCTGCAGGATGAGGCGTTCGGCCGCGGCCACGACGTCCGGTCCGGCTTCCAGGATGCCGGCCATGGTCGAGCCGCCCATCCCGGCCAGGACCAGAACGGTAGCCTCTCCGGGCGCCAGGGGCGCCAGGCCGTCCCCTTCGCGCAGGGCAATGCGCTCCGCCAGCCCGGCGGCGGCCACGGCCCGCCGCGCCGCCGCCAGGGGGCCGGCGGCCTTCTCCACCGCCACCGCCCGGGGGGAGATCCCCTCCCGCACGAGGTGGATCGGAAGCAGGGCATGGTCGGTGCCCACGTCCGCCACCACCCGGCCCGGCGGGACCATCGCCGCCACGGCGGCCAGCCGCGGGCTCAATGCATTCAACCAGGGACTTCTCCTTCCTGGGGCCTGGATACTGCTGATATTCTGTCCAGACCGGATAGAGTCTTTTCCTTATGAAATAGATCATAAAGCCCCGGGCCGTGCGGCCGGGAAGGCTTTCTCCCTTGCGACGGAACGGTCAATCAAGGGACCAACTATCGTACAGGTCGATCAGAAGCCCCGTCAGCTTGTCGATGCTGGCGGCGATGTCAATGGTGACTTTTTCTTGCTCCAGCAAGGCCCTGGTTATCTCGTCAATGTGTTTGTTCACGGTCTCCACCCAGACCAGCCACTGGCCGTACTGGTTCGCGCCGCGCCGCAGCCTGTAACAGTTGCCGAGAATATAGGACAGGTACTCCTGGATCTGCCTCTTGTACTCGGCGGCATCGGCCGGGCTCTTGGAGGCTTTCAGCCTCTGCCCCAACGCCTTGATCCGGTCGAGCATCTGCCCGACCTTCCGCTGTTCCTGCTGTCTTGCTTCCTGGCCCAGGGCATCCGAGAAGCTCTGCCCGCCCTTCGCCCCGGACGGGCCATAATTGGGCCTGACGTTCCTGTGGATCGAGGATATTTTCATTCCTGTCCCCTCCCTGCCGGAACCGCCTAAACCAGCAGGCCTCGCCTTTGACCGACCCTTAAAGATTCTCCTCAGGGGACGTTTTTTCCTGTATTTGGGCCACAAAAAGCCCTCCGGAGGAGTAATCCAAACTCCGGAGGGCTTGATATTTCCTGGTGGGCGATGCTGGGATCGAACCAGCGACCCCTTGCTTGTAAGGCAAGTGCTCTCCCTCTGAGCTAATCGCCCATATGGGATGTGGGATGTGAGAGATTGGATGTGAGATCAGATGGCGGGAATTCGGCTCTGCCGAATTCCCTCTTCTGCCTCTCACCTCTAACTTCCCACTTCTCACCTCTATTTATGGTGGGCCCACCAGGATTCGAACCTGGAACCAGCCGGTTATGAGCCGGATGCTCTGACCGTTGAGCTATGGGCCCCTAAAAAATTATATGACGGGCACCCCCCGCCCGTCAAATCCCTTCCTTCCGCCTACTCCAGGTAGTCCTTCAGTTTCTTGGAGCGGCTGGGGTGACGCAGCTTTCGGAGCGTCTTGGCCTCGATCTGCCGGATGCGTTCGCGCGTAACGCCGAACTTCTGCCCTACTTCCTCGAGCGTCCGCGCCCGCCCGTCATCCAGGCCGAAGCGGAGGCGAAGCACCCGCTGTTCCCGCTCGGTCAGGGTCTTCAGGACCTCGTTCAACTGCTCACGCAACAGGGTGAAGGACGCCTCTTCGGCCGGGGCCTGGGCGTCATGGTCCTCAATGAAGTCGCCGAGGTGGGAGTCTTCTTCCTCGCCGATCGGCGTCTCCAGGGAGACCGGCTCCTGGGCGATCTTCATGATCTCCCGCACCTTGTCCTCGGAGATGTCCATTTCGCGGGCGATCTCCTCGGGCGTGGGATCGCGCCCCAGTTCCTGGAGCAGCTGGCGGGAGACCCGGATGAGCTTGTTGATGGTCTCCACCATATGCACCGGGATACGGATCGTCCGTGCCTGGTCAGCGATGGCCCGCGTGATGGCCTGCCGGATCCACCAGGTGGCGTAGGTCGAGAACTTGTAGCCCTTGCGGTAGTCGAACTTCTCGACGGCCTTGATCAGGCCCAGGTTGCCCTCCTGGATAAGGTCCAGGAACAGCATGCCGCGGCCGACATAGCGTTTGGCGATGCTGACCACCAGCCGCAGGTTGGCCTCGATCAGCCGGCGCTTGGCCTCTTCGTCCCCGTCTTCCATCCTCTTGGCCAGGGCGACTTCTTCTTCCGGGGTCAACAGGGGGATGCGCCCGATTTCCTTCAGGTACATCCGCACCGGGTCATCTATGTCAACGCCTTCCGGGACGGTCAGTTCCGTCTCATCGGTCTCTTCCTCGACCTGGATCTCTTCGTCGAGGCCTTCGAGATCGGCCTTCTCCGGAACCACGGCGATCCCCAAACCGGGGAGCTTCTCGTAAAAGTCCTCGATCTGTTCCGGCGACAGGTCGGCCCCTTGCAGACCGTCCATTATCTCCGTATGGGTAAGGACGCCGCGCTTCTTCCCCTTCTCGATGAGTTCCTGGACAAGGCTGTTCAGTCCGTCCTCGTGCATCTTTATTCCCTCCTTTCGCGGCTTCCTTCGGTAAGCTCCTTGATCGCCAGCAGCAGCCGGTTGACCTGTTCCCTGTCGCCGGCCCTCTCGGCCGCCGCCAGGTCCGCCAGCAGGGCCCGCTTGGTTTCCCGGGCCCGCAGGCGGCGAAGTGCCTCAATGAGATCCCGCGGCTCTCCCAGGGGCCGCTCCCTGGCCAGAATGCCGCTGAACAAAGCGGCGTCGTTTTCTCCCAGGTAGTTCGCCAGCAGGGCTGGCTGGAAACCGGGTTCACCCGCCCGCCGTACCAGGGTGTCGAAAATCCGCTGGTGGCCGGCATCGGCGAAGAAAGCTTCGCCCAACTCTTGTCGCACGGTATCAATCAGGGCGGGATTCTCAAGCATCAGGTAGAGCAGCCCGGCCTCGGCCTTTTGCCTGGCCGGAGGCCGTTTCCCTATCATATTATGCAACTTTTTAGCAATTTTATCCGAATCTGGCCAATTTTCTATCCCCCGGGCCGCAAACTTCTGCCATTCGCCACGAACGGTTTCCCAGGACAGCCCCAGGGCGCGGGCGATGGTTTGGATGCCTTCCTCCCGCTCGACCTCGCTGTTCATTCCCCGCAGGGCCGGCAGCACCTGCCGCAGCACCACGAGCTTCTGCGAGACCGTTGAAGCCCCCGTTTGGGCCAGCGCATGCTGGAGCTTGTACTCCAGGAGGGAGGCCGCCCGGTCCACCAGGCTGCGCCACTCCCCGGCGCCGTGCTGCCGCAGGTAATCGTCGGGGTCCTTCCCGTCCGGGATACTCACCACCCGCACCCGGCAGCCGGAATCCTGCAGGATGTCCAGGCCGCGGATGGTCGCCGCCACCCCGGCCGCGTCGGCGTCGTAGGCGATCACCGCGTCCATCGTATAGCGCGTCAGCAGCCGCGCCTGCTCCCTGGTCAGCGCCGTACCGAGCGAGGCCACGACATTCTCCTGGCCGTGCTGGTGGGCGGTGATCACATCCATGTAGCCTTCGACCACCGCCGCCAGCCCCTGTTCGCGAATGCTCTGGCGCGCCAGGTGCAGGCCGTATAGCTCCCTTCCTTTGGCAAAGACCGGTGTCTCGGGTGAATTCAGGTACTTCGGCTGGCTGTCGTCCATGACCCGCCCCCCGAAACCGACCACCTGGCCCCGGACATTGTGCACCGGGAAGATGATCCGGTTTCGGAAGCGGTCATAGACCGAGCCCCGCTCGCTGCGCACCGCCAGGCCCAGACGGACCAGGTCCTCGGGCGTGTACCCGTGACGGCCGAGAAACCGGAGCAGCGCGTCCCAACCCGCCGGGGCGAACCCCAGTTCAAAGCGCTGGCGGGTGGCCGCCGTAATCCCCCGCCGGTCAAGGTAGTCCCGCGCCGCTTGCGCGGCCGGGTCGTGCTCCAGGGTTTCCCGGTAGAAGTCCCGTGCCAGCGCGTTCGCCCGCCAGGCCCGTTCCTGTTCCGGGTTTTGAGCAGGCGCGTGCTCGGGGATATGCACCCCCACGCGCTCCGCCAGCCAGCGCACGCTCTCGGGGAACGTTAGGTTCTCCTTGAGCATTATGAACTTAAAGATATTGCCCCCCGCCCCGCAGCCGAAACAGTAGAACATCTGTTTCTCCGGCGTCACGGTGAAGGACGGCGTCTTCTCCTGGTGGAAAGGACACAACCCCAAGTAGTTGCGTCCTTTGCGTTCCAGCCGGACATATTCCCCGATAACCTCCAGGATGTCCGCCCGGGCCAGCACTTCCGCCACCAGATCTTCAGGAATGCGCCCGCTCACTGGACCACCTTCTACGGGCTTCCAGCGGGTAGCCACTGTTTGAATAATTCGTTGTCGCTATAATTTTTCCTGCCCCCGCCTTCGACAAAATTTAGGGACTAACAGGGAACCCGCGGGGGATAAAGAGCCGTTCAAAGACCAAAACGGCGAATCGGTCGGTCATACCGGCGATATAGTCGCACACCGCCCGGCATGCTTCCGCTTCTCCGGCCTTCTGCCGGTATTCACGAGGGACGGTGTCGAGATGCGCCTCGAAGTACCGGTAAAGGGACCGCACCACATGCCGGGCCTTGCCCTCCTCCCGCTTCGCCTCCGAACTTATGTACACCCGCTCGAAGAGGAAATCCCGCAGGGCGTCCATGGCACCCCACACCCGGGGGCTCATGGCGACCCGGGGCCTGTCCCAACTGGCCTCGATCAGGTCGGTGATCATCGTGTTGATCCGTTCCCGGTGTGTCGTTCCGAGCACAGCCAGGCAGTCCGAGGGCAAATCGGCCTGGACCAGCACGCCCCCGCGCAGGGCGTCGTCGATGTCGTGGTTAATGTACGCTATCCGGTCGGCATACCGCACGACCTGCCCTTCAAGGGTCGCCGGGAGCCGCGGCCCGGTGTGGTTGGCGATGCCGTCGCGGACCTCCCAGGTGAGGTTCAGCCCCTTCTCCCCCTCCAGGATCTCGACCACGCGCAGGCTCTGCTCGTTGTGGCGGAAGCCCCCCGGGTGGATGGCGTCCAGGGCCGCCTCCCCGGTGTGCCCGAAGGGGGTGTGCCCCAGGTCGTGGCCCAGGGCAACGGCCTCTGTCAGGTCTTCGTTGAGGCGCAGGGCACGGGCCATAGTGCGCGCGATCTGGGCCACCTCCAGGGTGTGCGTCAGGCGAGTGCGGTAGTGGTCGCCCTCGGGAATGATGAAGACCTGTGTCTTGTGTTTCAGGCGCCGGAAGCTCTTGGAGTGGATGATCCGGTCCCGGTCGCGCTGGAAGGCGGTCCGCACGGGACAGGGCTCCTCGGGGAGTTCCCGCCCCCGTGACGCCCGGCTCCAGCACGCATAAGGCGAAAGGTTCCTTTCCTCCAGTTCCTCGGTCCATTCACGATAGGCCCTTGGCGTCAGCACGACATCCTCGCCCTCCTTATGCTCTCGGGGAGGTGGAACGAAAAACCCGGGGGCCGCTTTCTTCCACCCGGGCTGGCTGTCGTCAGCGCTGGCTTGCGCGTCCTTCAAGGCGCAAGGCCTCGGTGGCGCGAGCGACCTCCACCACCCTGTGGACCAGGATCCGCGTCCGTTTAACGGCCTCGGGATCGCTTTTCGCGGGCGCCTGGCCGCAGGCTCCAAAGTGCCCGGCATCGGTGCCCGTGTATCCGTCGCCGACAATGATCATCCCCTGTACGAGCATCATGTCCTGCAGCGCCCTCGCCGTCAGTTCCTGCCCCCCGAAACGGGAGCCCCCTGTTGTAACAGCGGCGCCCACGACATTGTACAACGCGAATTCCTTACGCAGCTTGCGGGTTTTGTCCCAGAAAGCCTTCAGGGGCCCGGAAACGGTGCCGAAATAGACCGGGCTGCCCAGGATAACGGCGTCGGCCCGCCGCAGAGCGTTAAACATCTCGGCCAGCAGGCTCCCCTCGTAGCAGGTCCCTTTGCACGGGGTCGAGCAGTGCAGGCAGAAGGGGTGCTTGGTGGCACTCACACCCTCGGCCGCATGCAGGGTGACGGTTTCCACCCCCATCTGGGCGGCTTCCTCGGCCGCCACCTTCAGGAGATAAGCCGTACTGCCCCGTTTCCGGGGACTGCCGTTAATGGCGACCAGAAGCACGCCTACCCACTCCTCGACCACATTCCTGATGCATATTAAAGGTTTACGCTCGCTAGAACAGAATACACGGGGCCGCGGGGACTCAGCCGGCTCCGCATCAGCTCTATGGAAGTCACGCTCAGCGTACCCAGCGAACCCACCGCCGCCGCGGCGGCCGCCACCTCCCGCGGCAGACCCCTGCCGGCGGCACGGAGGCGGGCGAGGGTCAGATGCGGGGAAAAGCCCCTGGTCTCGGGTTCAAACCCCAGGGGCCGGCAGGCCTCCTCCACTCGCTCGTGCACGGCGCGCAGACGCGGAACATCGCCCTGCACCCCCACCCAGAGGACCCGCGGCGGGCGCCCGAAGGTGCCGCAACCGCAAAGCTCGAGCAAGACGCTCCCGCTCCCGCTCACGCGTTCGCGGACGGCGTCGACCAGGGCGGTAACCGTTGCCGCCTCCGTCTCACCCAGGAATTTCAACGTCAGGTGCAGGTTTTCCTGCTCCACCCATTTCGCGTCGAGCGCGGGGTGGCGGAGACGGTCCTGCAAACGCGCCAGGACGGCCTTCATATCTTCAGGCAGATTCACGGCCCAGAACAGGCGATAGGCTTCCGGCAACGGGCAACCCCCACGGTAATTGGCAATTTGGCAATTGGTAATTGGCAATCAGTAATCGTTAAGTTGGCTGATTAAAGGATGGTAAGCGCGGTGCGCTACTCGTGCCTGAACCTCTCACCACGGTAGTAGATCTCCAGCACTTTGCCCGCCGTTTCCTCGACGGCCTTGTTGGTGACGTCGATCACCGAGCAGCCCACGCGCCGGAAAACCTCCTTCGCGTAGTTCAGTTCGCGCAGGATGCGCTCTTCGTTGGCGTAGTCGGCCTCGGGGGGCAGGCCGAGGGACTTCAAGCGCTCCCGGCGGATCTGCAGGAGTTGCTGCGGGCTTACGATCAGGCCCATCAGGCGGTGCGGCGGCAGCTTAAAGATCTCCTCCGGCGGCGCCACCTCAGGTACCAGGGGAATGTTGGCCGCCTTGATCCGCCTGTGCGCCAGGTACATGCAGAGCGGGGTCTTGCCGGTGCGGGATACGCCCAGGACAACCAGGTCAGCCTGGACAATGCCGCGCGGGTCCTTGCCGTCGTCGTACTTCACGGCAAACTCGATGGCCTCGACGCGGCGGAAGTAATCCTCGTCGACCTTGCGCATCAGGCCCGGCTCCAGCTTGGGCACGTCGGCCGAGACGCTGGACAGCGCCTGCATCACCGGACCCATGATATCCACCGCCGGTACCCCGCGCCGGGCGGCCTCCCTGATCAGGACGTCGCGCAGGGCGGGGAGGACGATCGTAAAGACGACAATGCTCGGGAAGCCGGCGGCTTCGTCCAGGATCTCCGGGATCTCCTCGGGGTGCGTCACGTAGGGAACGCGCTGGATCTCCACGTGCCCGCCGTTGAACTGGCTGGCCGCGGCCCGGGCCACCAGTTCGGCCGTCTCACCGATGGAATCGGACACGATGTAGATAACCGGACGATGCTCTTGCGTTTCGATGATGAACGCCCTCCTTACTGACCTTCCCCGAACTCCACGAACAGCCGGGTGACGTTGGTCTTCGAGAACCGGCCGATAACTTCCAGGCCCTCGCCCTTGTCGGGGCGCGGCACGCGCCGGACCACGGGCAGCGCGTCGACCTCATGGGCCGCCAGCTTCTTAGCAGCCTGCCAGACGGACTCTTCCGGTTCGGTGAACGCAACATTGGGCATGCGGGTCATGAGCACACCCACGGGCAGGGTCTGAAGGTCCCGCCCCCCGAGGCAGGTCTTCAGCAGGTCCTTCCGGGAGATCACGCCCTGCAGATACCCCTCTTCGTCGACCACAAACAGGGTGCCGCAGTCCTCCAGGAACATAGTGATGGTGGCGTCGTGGGCGGAGCAGTCTTCCCGCACCACCACCGGCAGGGACTTGATCTCCCCCACCCGGACCTTGCGCAGCCGCTGGGCGACGATGCGGTTGGGCGACTTGCCGCTGAAGAAGTAACCCACCCGGGGGCGCGCCTCCAGCAGGCCGGCCATGGTGAGGATGGCCAGGTCCGGGCGCAGGGTGGCGCGGGTGAGTTTCAGCCTCTCGGCGATCTGCTCGCTGGTAATGGGTCCGTTGTCTTTGACGATCTCCAGGATGGCTTCCTGGCGCCTGGTTAACTCCAAACGGCTCACCACTCTCCCTCGGGGAGGGTATCGTGCTATTCTATTTGCTCCCCGGGAGCAATATGTGTTTTTCTAAATACACCCCGGACCGCCCTTTTCCCTGCCGGGGGAGGGAATTTCAGGCCACGACGAGCCGCCCCAGGTCGGCCACCCTCTGTCCCAGGGCGGCGACCGCGGCCAGGAGGGCCAGCCGGTTCTCGCGCACGGCCGGGTCCTCGGCCATCACCAGCACGGCGTCGAAGAAGCGGTCCACCGGGGGACGCAGGGCGGCCGCGGCCCGCAGGGCTTCCAGGTAGGAGCCGCGGGCAAGCAGGGGTTCCATTACCTCCCGGACCTTACGGTAAGCCGCGAACAGCTCGCCCTCGGCGGGATCGGCGAAGAGCCGGGGTGAGATCCCGGTCCCCTCCCGCGCCTGCCGCGCCAGGTTTCCGGCGCGCGTCAGGGCGGTGTAGGCGTCCTGGAAGGCCGGGTCGTCCCGGAACAGGGCCAGGGCCTGGGCCCGGCGCCAGGCGTCCAGGATGTCGTGGAAAGGCACCGCCAGGACGGCGTCAATCACGTCGTGCGCCAGCCCGCGTTCCCCGAAGAGAACGCGCAGGCGCTGCTTCAAGAACTCCTTGAGGTCTTCCACCACCCGTCCGGCGTCCAGTTTCAGGCGCGGGCCATAGAGGGCGTGGGCCTTGCGGAAGAAGCCGTCCAGGTCCAGCTTCCGCTCCCGCTCCAGGAGCAGGTGGCAGATGCCGAGCGCCTGGCGCCGCAGGGCGTAGGGATCCTGGGAGCCGCTGGGCTGGATGCCCAGGCCGAAGGCGCCCACCAGGTTGTCGGCACGCTCGGCCAGAGCCAGCACCAGGCCGGGCAGCGTCGCCGGCAGGTCGTCCCCGGCCGAACGCGGCAGGTAGTGCTCGTGGACGGCCTCGGCCACCGCCGGGTCCTCCCCGCTGCGCAGGGCGTATTCCCGGCCCATGACCCCCTGCAGTTCCGGAAACTCGTAGACCATGCTGGTCACCAGGTCGGCCTTGCACAGCCTGGCGGCGCGCAGCGCGTGTTCCCTCTCCGCGGGCGCCAGGTCGAAGACCTCGGCCAGGTACCCGGCCAGGGCCTCGAGACGCTCCACCTTCTCATGGACGGTCCCCAGGTCCTCCTGGAAGACGATCTTTTTCAGCCCGTCGACCTTCGCCGCCAGGGGCGTCTGCAGGTCCTCTTCAAAGAAAAAGGCGGCGTCGGCCAGGCGCGCGCGCAGGACCTTCTCGTTCCCGGCACGGATGACGTCAATATGCTCCGGGGTGCCGTTGTGCACCCCGACAAAGCGGTTGGTCAGGGTCCCGTCCGCCCCGTACACCGGGAAGTAGCGCTGGTGCTCCCGCATGGGCGTCACCAGGACGGGGTCCGGGAGGCGCAGGTAGCTCTCGGGGAAACTCCCGGGGAAGGCGGTCGGGTACTCCAGGAGGTTGGCCACCTCCTCTAACAGCGACTCATCCTCGGCCACCCGGCCGTCGACGGCCGCAGCGGCCTCCACCACCTGCTCCCAGACCACCTGCCGGCGTTCGTCCGGGTCCACCAGGACGTACGCCTCGCGCATCGTCCCGAAATAATCCGCCGCCCTTTCGAGGCGGTGCGGCCCGGGGTTCAGGAAGCGGTGGCCCAAGGTCAGCCTCCCGGCCGTCACGCCCGCGACGGTGAAAGGAACGGCCTCGGAGCCGAAGAGGCAGACCATCCAGCGTATGGGCCGGGCGAACTTCAGGTCCTCGTTCCCCCAGCGCATCGGTTTGGGGAACGAAAGGCCGGTGATCAGGCGCGGAGCGATCTCCGGCAGGATCTTCACCGCCGGGCGTCCGTTCTCCTCCCGCACGGCGTAGACATAGTCCACCTGCCCGACCGGGCGGATTACCAGCTCCTCCACGGCCACGCCCTGGTTGCGGGCGAAACCGAGGGCGGCCTTCGTCGGCTTCCCGTCGATATCGAAAGCGGCCTTCGCCGGCGGGCCCTTTACCTCCCGCACCAGGGAGGCCTGGGCCTCGGCCAGGTCCTGCACGTAAAGGACGAGGCGGCGGGGAGTGCCGTACGTGTTGACCACCCCGTAGGAAAGGCGCTGCTCGTCAAACAGGTCCCGGGCGAGGGCGGCCAGCTCCACCAGGGCCGGGCCGAGGAAGCGCGCCGGGAGTTCCTCGATGCCGATCTCCAGCAGAAAGTCCCTGGCCATGTTTTTAGCCCTCCTTCCTCAACAGCGGGAAGCCCATCTCTTCCCGCTGCGCGACGTAGGCCCGCGCGCAGGCCCGGGCCAGGGCGCGGACCCGCGCGATATAACCGGTACGCTCGGTGACGCTGATCGCCCCGCGCGCGTCAAGCAGGTTAAAGGTATGGGAGCATTTCAAGACGTAATCGTAGGCGGGCAGGACGAGGTGACGCTCGGCGATCCTCTGCGCCTCCTTCTCGTACATGTCGAACAGTTCAAAAAGAAGATCGGTGTCCGCAGCCTCGAAATTATAGTGGGAGTGTTCGACCTCCCCGCGGTGATGGACATCACCGTAAGTCAGCGCTTCGGTCCACTTGATGTCGAAGACGCTGTCCACCCCCTGCAGGTAGAGGGCCAGGCGCTCCAGGCCGTAGGTGATCTCCACCGAGACGGGCTTCAGGTCAAAGCCGCCGCACTGCTGGAAGTAGGTGAACTGGGTGATCTCCATCCCGTCCAGCCAGACCTCCCAGCCCAGGCCCCAGGCGCCGAGGGTCGGGGACTCCCAGTTGTCCTCCACCAGGCGGACGTCGTGCTCGGCGGGATTGATGCCGATGGCCCGCAGGCTCGCCAGGTAGCGGTCGATGATGTCGTCCGGGGACGGTTTCATAATGACCTGGAACTGATAGTAGTGCTGCAAGCGGTTCGGGTTTTCGCCGTAGCGCCCGTCCGTCGGCCGCCGTGACGGCTCCACGTACGCCACGTTCCAGGGCTCGGGGCCCAGCACGCGCAGGAAGGTGGCCGGGTTCATCGTCCCGGCGCCCTTTTCCACGTCGTAGGGCTGCTGGATGAGGCAGCCCCGGTCGGCCCAGAATCGCTCAAGGGCGAGCGTAAGGTCTTGAAAGTTCGTACGTGTCACCTCTTTAAACGAACTGTTGAAAAAACTGCGCCCGTCGTGGTGAGGGGGAAAACATAAAGACCCCCCGCCCCGCCAAATCCCGGAGAAACGGGAGGTTTTTCGCTAATTTGCTATAGAAAGTACCAGATCCCGGGCTGAAAGTCAACCCTCAGTTTTGCAACCCTGCCTCCTCCGGGCGAGCCTCCGCCGCCCCTTCGTAGTCGATCTCCAGGGAGTAGTTCTTGGTCATCGCCGTCAGCAGCCCGACCAGTCCCAGGACGGCGAGTTCGGTGGAGGCCATCGCGCCCAGCAGGCCGACGGCACCCACTGTCGCCGGGATCTCGAAGACGGTACGGTCGCCCTGCT
>JASEER010000046.1 GCA_030019475.1 Thermoanaerobacterales bacterium
CAGACATAAGCAGCAGCCCATAAGACGAACACGCCCAGCCAAAGCCATACGGACCTCAACATTATCACCTGCCTTGTGCGCATATTCTTCCACTTCGAGTGACAGTTTCCTCTTGGTTGGATCGTAGTACTACATATGATGGAGCATAGATGGCCCGACCCCTCGGTGAAGGGTCGGGCTCACCTACTTTCGAATGTTACTTGCCGGCAAACCGCAGTGCATCTTGGGCGTGTTTCCAGGCGTTCCTGAAATGGTCAACGGCGTTCGCGTAGCTGCCACCAGAGAGCTTTGCTCTTGCTTTAAGCATCTCTTCTTCAGCCATCCGGATCTGGTGGTCAATCCTTGCTTGCTGTCTCGGCTCGTCTACCGAGACAGCCTTTGCTTCCGAGATAGTAACCCTTGCCAAAAGCTCATCGGCCTTCATGATGTCATCGATGACCGCCGAAACGGATGGGATCAGGGATCGATCCCCGTGCTGCCCAATCTCTTCAACGATCTTTCGTAGTTTCTGTACGGCGCTCTTCTCTGCGTTAAACACCTTGTGACCGTGTTTTGCATCTAAATGGGTGTCGTCCATCCACAAAGATTCAGTCAGAGAATCCTGTAGGTGTTCTATGGCCTGCTTCAGGTCAGATCTACTATTGTGGTTGGAAGGGGTGAGGCTTGACAGGAGCTTCACGGCCCCCGCCTTCAGAGATCTTGCGCTGTCATCTCCCTTCACGGTCACGCTGGCCTGGTCGGCAGCCTGGTTCCCGGCATCGTCGTAGACCGTCAGTCTGACAGTATACACGCCGGGTGTTGAATAGGTATGGAAACCGTAGTAATACTGTATAGCCATCAAGGAAGAAGGAAAAGCAGCGCAATAAGAATCGTCCCAGGAATAACGGAATCCCCCTTTAACCCCCTCCCGGGGCGAACGATCCCTGCATCATCATCGCAATAACCAGTGGAAGGGATAGAATAGCCAACCGTCATCTATGGTGATCCCTCATCCCGAAAGCTGAGGCCCGGCCGGGCATGGAGGAACCGCCGGTCAATAGGGTACGTTACCGCCCTGATGTAAGTGAGTATTGGTAGACTCTTTCGTCCTTCCCCATTTCCGAGCCGATAAACTCGTGCCTGCGGTTCTTGAAGTATAGCACGCCGTCCTTTTTCTCGATAAACTGCAGGTAGTCCCCGCGCATGGGAGGGCCGCTCGCTTCAACGAACTCCCTTTCTTCCTTGTCCAGCAACTCTTTGTATAGCACGACCCTGCTGTAGTCCTGTAGATCGACAAGCGTCAGGAAGCTGTCCGTGTTGGGGCGGATCAAAAGGAAGTCGTCGCCGAAGCCCTCGATGAAGTAGTTGTCGTCCCGGCCGCCCAGGGCCGCCAGGTCATATTCCCTGACGATCTTGCCCGACCGGTCGTCGACAATGTAGGCGGTTTTCCCGGCGTTCATAATCACCAGGTCCTTGTAGAAATTGACGTTCCGTTCATACCTGTAGGAATAGTAAGCGTGTGTCTGGTGAACGAGCTTGTCGCCGCGGATGTAGACAGTGTAGAGGTCATGGTTGATGTGGGGCTCCCCGTAGCAGTCCTCGATGACCAGCAGTACGTTGCCGGCGGGGGTTCGGTGCGCCTCAAGGCGCCCAAGATCCTTAATCCCGGTGCCCAGGCAGCCGAGCTTCTTGGTAGGCTGGTTACGGTCCACGCGGTACAGGTACCCGGCCTGTTTATCCAACCAGTATTCGCTGCCGCCCAGACTGGTGCGCAGGTACTTAGGCTGAACGGCGGGCAGAACGTTTTCCCAGAAGGCCACGTTTTCCTCTTTAGTCCAGGCGTCCCACCCGCCGGCGGTGCCGACGCGGACGTAACCGTCCCTCTTTTCCGTGATGAAGACCGGCATTTCGTGCACCGTTACCTCGGGGGCAACCTTGCCGATCCCTTCGAACACGGCCCCCTCGTGTACCTGGCTGCCCTGTCTCAGGAACCCTTCCCGGGGCTCGGCCTGGGCCACCGGTGAAAGACAGTCCTTCGGGATCCAGGCCGTTTGCACGGCGGGGAGGTCATAGACGGTAACCGCTACCTGGACCCAGTCGCCCCATTCCTTGAGTGGCTTCAGCAGCTTTCCCTTAGTCAGCTCAGTGACCCGGGGGCCGCCGGGGTATAAGGCGCCGCCGGTGTCCCGGTTCAACACCCGGTAATCGAGAGGGGTCTCGCTGACCGGGGCCGTACCGTCGTCCGAGAGGTACCACCGGGGAATCCACCCCTCCAGTTCCCCCTGCCTTATCCGCGCCCATTCGCCCCGCGTTTCCAGGACCTCGACCGCCGACCCGCCGAACACCTCGCCAGGGGGCTCGCGCATGGTCTCAGGCTGGGGACCAGGGTAGAGTTCATAGGCGCAGCCCGGGCGCACCTGAGCTGTCTGGGTCTTGGTCGCCGGTGTTCCGTCCGGCCCCGCACAGCCTAACAGCGCACAAAACACAAGCGCACATAGCAATGGTTTCAACAGGGATCCCTCCACGGACGTTTTGCGGCGCATTACCGGGCGCAGTTCTTTATCGGAATAAGGCTCTCTCCAGGTAATCCATGACAGCCCTTTATAGTACATGACAGGTTGGACGGGCTTTTGGATTGCCGAAGTGCAAAAAAATTCCCGGGCCTTGCCCCGGGCTTCTTCTTGCTAACAAACTCCCTGAAGAGTTCATCCACCGTTTACTATGGGTCCCCGTTACCGGATGCCGGCATCATACCCCAGGGTCGACAGCAAACCCACAATCGCTTAGAATCAGAAAAAGGTTCCAAAAGTCCGGATCCTGGAGGCTTGGTCATCTTGGGATGCGTTTTTCCGCTTATCGCTCTGTTCCTCCTGGCGCCGCTGCTGCTGGCCCTGTTCTACTTCCAGGTCGTCACCTTTTCCTTCACCAAGCTGGGGGTCTCCCCCGAGGGCGCCTTCCTGCTGATGCTGGCGGTGCTGCTGGGCAGCATGGTGAACATCCCCGTCTGGCGCCAGCGCACCCAAGTCTACTATCACGATGAGCAGCCCTATCTGCCGTTCTTCTACTACCGTCCCCCGGTCTGCCGTGAGCGGGTGATCGCCGTCAATATCGGCGGGGCGGTGATCCCCACTCTCTTCGGGCTCTACCTGTTCGGCCGCGCCCCGTTCATCCCCACCGTCCTCGCCACCCTGATCGTAGCCCTGGTCGCCCGCAGCCTGGCCCGTCCCGTGCCGGGGATCGGGATCACCATGCCGGCCTTCATCCCCCCCATCGTCGCCGCTCTGGCCGCCCTGCTGCTGGCGCCCCAAAACGCCGCCCCGGTGGCCTTCATCGCCGGCACCTGGGGCACCCTGATCGGCGCCGACCTGCTTAACATCCCGCGCTTTCACTCCCTGGGCGCCAACGTCCTGAGCATCGGCGGCGCCGGCGTGTTCGACGGGATCTTCCTGGTGGGCATCGTCGCCGCCTTTCTGGCCTGAACCGGCGGAAGCGGAAAGTCAGGCGTCCAGGCGATGCGGCAGCCCCGGCGCCGGCCTTCGGTCCGAAGAAGGCGTCGCCCCGCAGGTAGCGGTCACCACCCCACCCAGCCGGCGAGCAGGCCGAAGGTGACCCCGATCAGTCCCCCGCCCGCCACGTCGGAGGCGTAATGGACGCCCAGGTAGACGCGGGAGAAACCGATCACGGCGGCCAGGATCAGCAGCGGCAGACCGATGAGCGGCAGGTGGGGATATATGGCCATCGCTACAACGAAGGCGGCGTTGGTGTGCCCGGACGGGAAAGAATAGGGACAGGTCGGCACGTCGAAGAAGCGGGTGCCATGCAACACGAAACGCGGGCGCGGCCGGTTGACCCGGTGCTTCACAACGTGTACCACCAGGTGGCTGGCCGCAAGCGCGATCGCCACCGAAATCCCGGCGCGCCAGACCGCCTCCCGCCCGGACAGGAGCCCTGCAAACAGGGTCGCCAGGGTGACGGCGATCGTCGCCCCGGCGCTCCCCAGATGGGTCAGAAGCGGCAGCAAGCGGTCAAGCAGCCGGCACCGCAAACCCTTGTGACAGAACCAGAACACCCGGTTATCAGTCGCACGCAGAACAGACCACATGCGCTTTCCCTCCTTATGCCTTGCCGACGAGCCCCGCTCTCACATCCGTCGCGGGAGAAGCTACTGACCGCCCGACGACGACGCATAAACGCATTATATCAGTTTCCTTTCCACAAGTCGCGGGGGCACGCCCGGCGGTGGCCGCCTGCTGCGACGCCCGGTGCGCATGCGGCTTCTCGACCGCCCCCTGGTTCCGCACCGCATCGCCCGCCTGTACGAGGACGTCAGCGCCGAACCGCCCGCCGCGCCGCCGGCCACCGCAGAGCGTGAATTCCGGTCTGGACACCCTCCCCTCTTTCGTGCTAGCATCGAGATACAAGTAAATACTGGCAGACTGTCCAGGGTGCCGTTCCCCGGGGCGCCACTCTAAGACCGTTCAAAAACGAGCATGATGCGGAAGGTGCCGCCGGGCGGAGCGGAGCGTACTGAGATGGTACGTGAGCACCGGCCGGCGGCACCTGACAAAGTCAGGCGACGTTTTCCACGGTCGCCTTGGAAACGGTGAAAAGGGAATCAGGTGTTAAATCCTGAGCGGCCGCGCCACTGTGATGGGGAGCGTTCCTCCGCCGGACGCCTGTCCGGTTTGTCGCCACTGGGCCCGACGGGTCCGGGAAGGCCGGGGTGGAACGCGGTGAACCAGAGCCAGGAGACCTGCCCGGACAGCCCACCATGCTGACCTCCGCGGGAGAGGGGGCGTGATGTCCGTGCGGCATAAAGAACGCGGCGGATAGCCTTGTCGACCCGGCCATGGGAGGCCGGGTTTTTTGCTTTCGGACTGCTTTCAGCCCGATATCCACGTGAAGGAGGCAAAAGGGATGAGGCTCCGCCAAAGGATAACCATACTCCTTTGTACCGTCATCCTGATCCTGAGCCTGGCGGCCGTACCGGCCCTGGCCGGAATCACGGTCCAGCTGAACTTCGACGGTAACGGCATCGTCTACGAGGGAACGCCCATCACCATTAGGGCGACAGTTTATGACGAGAACGGCATATTGATTACCAACCCGGCGGTGGAGTGGTCGCTGGATCCCGCCGCCGGTATCCTGAGCGCAGTATACGGCGAGGCGGTCACTTTCACCCCCGCCCGGCCGGCCGGCCTGGACCGCTGGGACAGCGTAGTCACGGTGACCCGTGCCGCTTACGGCGGGGCGACGGCGGAACTGCCGCTGACCATCTACCCCGGGGAAGCCAAAGACGACCCCCTGGCGCGGGCGAAGGTCTACCTGCGAGGGCAGCAGAGCGCTTCCGGGTACTGGACCGGCCCTTGGGGAGACTGGGCGGCCATCGCCCTTGCCATCGCCGGGGAAGACCTTGACGCCGATCAATGGCTGAAAGGCGAACGGGGACACCTCGACGCTGTACGGGATGCCGTCTACGCCTGGGATGTGAACAATGTACTAACCACGACCGTTGCCCGCACCCTGCTGACGGTAGCCACGGCCAGGAAGACCGGCGCTAATGTAAACCCGCGGGACTTCGGCGGGCAAAACCTGATCGATTTGCTCCAGGGGCGCCAAGATCCGGAGACCGGACATTTCGGCAATGCTCAAGAAACCACCTATATCAACGCCCACGTCTGGAGCATCTTGGCCCTGTCTGCTGCCGGGGTTCAGATCCCTGATACTGACCAGGCAGAAGACTGGCTTAGGCACTGCCAGAATAGCGATGGCAGTTGGGGTTATGACACCGTGTACGTTACCAGTGACCCGGACATGACCGCTGCCGCTCTTCGTGCGTTGCATGCACTTGGTGTAGGCAGGACTGATTCCGCCGTTGCCACGGGGCTGGACTTCCTAAAGGGTTTTCAAAAACCTTCGGGTGGATTTGCCGCACTGGCCTATGACGAGTATTGGCGTCCCATTGGACCAGCCACCACCGCCTGCGCCGACACCACAGCCGAAGTGCTAATGGCTCTGAACGATTTGGCGATCAATCCCCGGGAATGGGCCGTGGGTGTAAACAACCCCGTTGATTATCTATCTGGGCTCCAACTCGCCGACGGTTCATTTGCGTTCCAGGAAGGCAGTCAACTAACTAATACCAAATCGACCAGCGCGTCGCTCATGGCGTTGGCTTATACAAATACCCTTTTCCCCGGTGGCGGCGGGGGCAATCCGGGGGGTCCCGGAAGTGGGGGGAACGATGATAGCATCACCGTCACCGCCGGGGTGCGGGGACTGGACGGGGCGACAATGTATGCCCCGCGGCCGGTGGAGCTGGGACCCGGCGAGCAGACCCCGCTCGGCGCCCTGGAAGCGCTCGGCGCCCACGTTACAACCGGTTTCGGCGGGGGCTATGTGGTCGCCATCGACGGCCTGGCCGAGAAGGACTACGGCCCATCCAGCGGCTGGATCTACGTCGTCAACGGCGACGTGCCTTCGGCGGCGGCCGACAACTGCCCCCTCGAAGACGGGGACGACGTGTTATGGCGCTACGTCCGTTCCCTGGCCGAAACCGGTGAGTTTGCGCCGGAGGAGCTCCTTGGACCATCGCTTCCCCCGGCGCTGGCGGACGGGGTGGCCGCCCTGGAGCAGGTCCTCTCGTCATCCCCCGCCGCCGCGGAAGGCACCGGCACGACCGTGCTACCGGGTGAGCCGCTGGCCGGCGACGCGGCCGCGGCACTGGCGCGCGCCCTGGCCGCCAACCGCGTCGACCTGGCGCAAGAGGTTACCGGGGAAGTGGATACCCTGGTCGGCGACGAATTCCTGGAGGCCGCGGTGCGGATCCCGGCCGGCGGCCTGGACCGGACCGTGAGCATTACCGTGCGCGAGCGGGATCCCGGGGCGGAGCAAACCCCGGCCCCCCTGGGGCGGACCTTCGCCTCCGGCGTCTACGACTTCGGCCCGGACGGGCAGACCTTCCGGCAGCCGGCGACGGTCTACGTGCGTTGTCTCCCGGCGGAGGGGCGGTCACCCGCCGACCTGACCCTGGCCTGGTTCGACCCGCAGGCCAAGGCCTGGCGCCTGCTGCCGGCGGCCTACGACCCGGCGAGCGGCCTTCTGGCCGGACGCACGACCCACTTCACCCGCTTCGCGGCGCTGACCCCGGCCGGCCCGCGCCCGGCCTTTACCGATCTCGACCCGGACGGGGAAGCGTGGTACGCCGGGGCCGTAACGGACCTCGCCGCGCGGGGGGTCATCAGCGCCGACGAGGGCCCGGCCTTCAACGCGCAGAATCCGGTCACCCGGGCGACCTTTACCGGCTGGCTGGCCCGGGGACTGGCGCTTCTACCGGGGCCCGACCCGTCCTTCACCGATCTCGGGGCGGGCCATGCCTACCGGGCCGAAATCGGTGCCGCGGCACGGGACGGCCTGGTCCGCGGCCTGCCGGACGGCTTCTTCGGCCCGGAGAGATCGCTGACCCGCCAGGAGCTGGCCGCGGTCCTGGTACGCGCCGCCATGCGCCGGCACGAAATCAAGGATCTCCCGCCCGGCGAAGTCCCGGCGCTGCTCGCCTCCTTCGCCGACGGCGCACAGGTGGCGGACTGGGCGCGCACGGCGGTGGCCACCGCGGTACGCGAAGGACTGCTGGCCGGTATGCCCGACGGGCGCCTGAATCCCCTCGACCCGGTCACCCGCGCGGAGGCGGCGGCCTTCGTGCAGCGCCTGATGGAACATGAAAGGACGGTACGCGATGCGGCGTAAAACCGCCAGCAAAAATACCGGAACATATCCTGAAACGATTGATTTACCTTTCGGTATAGAAACACCGTCCCGGCGGACCTTTTTCAGGACGCTCATGCTTACCTTTCTTCTTGTCCTGCTCCTGAGCCTCCTGGGCTGCGGGACAGCGCCGGATCAAGCCGGGTCATCCCCGCCACCCTCGGCCTCTACATCGCCGTCGGAAGTTGCGGCGGGGGACCGCCCGGTCCGTACAGCGCCATCGTCGGCTGGGAGTTCAGCCGCACCCGTAACGGTACCCCCGGCGGCGACCGATGGAAGGCAGACGTCCGCCTCTCCCGACAACCACCCGGCCGCCGCCGACCCCGGCGGTCAGCCCCCGGGCCGGCCGGCCGACGGTCGTACCGTGACCCTCTGGGTGACCCGGGACTTCGGCCGGCAAGCTCTCTTCGCCGACGAGGTACCCCTCCCGCCCGGGAGCGACGCCCTGACGCTCACGAAGAACCACGCCCGGGTTGAGACGGCTTACGGGGGTAAGTTTGTGAATGCCATTAACGGCGTGCGGTCCGGCGGACGGGGCGGAAGGACGGACTGGCTTTTATGGGTCAACGGTCTTCTATCCCCCGTCGGGGCCGCGGATTGCCGCCCCGCGCCCGGGGACGTGGTCTGGTGGGACTACCGTGACTGGAGCGCCGGGCCTCCCGCGCCGGCGGCCGTCGGGGCCTTTCCCCAGCCCTTCCTGCACCACGGCTGCCGCATTCTACACCCGCCGGGCAGGGAGGCCGCCGCCCTGGCGCTGGCGCGGGACCTGCGCGCCCACGGCATTAACCCGGGTGTTGACCCGCTGACCGAGGACGGCATAACCAGCCGCCGCACGCCGATCCTGGTCGTCGGGCTCTGGCGTGAACTGGCGGATTGCGCCCCCCTGGCCAGCCTGCTCGACCGCGGCCCGCGGGCCGGTGCTTACTGCCGCCTGGAACCGGACGCGATTATCACCCTGGACGCCAGGGGCCGCGAGGCCGCCCGCCACGGCGCCGGGAGCGGGATCATCGCGGCCATGGCGTCCGGGCCGGGCGACTCCAGCCCGGTTTGGCTCGTGGCGGGCGTCGATGAGGACGGCCTGGCCCGAGCGCTCACCCTGTTCAAAGAAGGCAAGGCGTTCAAGCGGTGCAGTGGCGTGGCCGTTACGCCGCAAGGCATACACCGCCTGCCCCAAAAACTTAATTAAAGGTCAGACACCGAAATTTTAAGTAAGAGGTCAGGCCCCTAACTTAAAACCTGAACCGAACAGGTGGGTAATCCAATACTCAGTGCAAGGTGGGAAAGAATGACTAAATTCTCGAAAAGCGCAAGGGTGGACCTCCGCGTCCGCCCGGAATCGCGGAAACGGCGGGTTCGGGCCAGCCTGCGCCCCTCCCCGATAACGAAAGGCTTAACTCTGCTTCTTTCAATCATTTTATTATTGGCGTTGTCCGCCCACCCGCCGGCCATCGCCGCGGAGCCGGCGCCGGGGCCGGCCCAGGCTGCCCCGGCCCCTGTCACGGTTCCGCCGGAGGCCGAGGCCGCCCTGCAAAAGGCCCGGAGTTACCTGGCGGCGGTTCCGCCGGAGAAGAGCTCCCCCTGGGTAATCATCGCCCTGAGGGCGGCGGGCGGCACCCCGGCCCTTCCGCCGGGGACGAACGAGGAACTGTCGCCGGACGCCCCCACGACCGATGCCGCCCTGCGCCTGCTCCTGTACGTGGCGACCGGTGAACGGGGCGCCGCCCCGGACGGCTTGGTCGCCACCCTCGCCGGCACCCAGCAGGCCGGCGGCAAGTTCGCCGACACCCTGGACGGGCGCGGCGAGGAACTGGTCAACGCCCACGTCTGGGCCGTCCTCGCCCTCCGCGCCGCGGGCCGGGAAATCCCCGACCCGGAGGCCGCCATGCAATGGTTGTTGGCGCAGCAGCACCCGGACGGCGGCTTCTCCTTCGCCACCGATTTTAAGGAATCCGACGTGGACATGACCGCCATGGCCCTGCTGGCCGCGACCGCCCTGGGCGCGGATCGTCACCAACCCGCGGTCGCCGCCGCCCTTGACTTCCTCGAACGAAACCAGGCGACCGGCGGGGGCTTTGCCTCCTGGGGCGTGGAGTGCAGCGAGTCCGCCGCCTCCGTCCTGCAGGCCCTTGCGGCCGTAGGCGAGGACCCGGACGCGCCCCGCTGGCGCAAGCCCGGGGGGAACGTGCTGGAAGCGCTGCTCCGCTACCAGCGCCCCGACGGGTCCTTCGCCCACGCGGAGGGCGGGGACGCGGACCTCATCGCCACCTGCCAGGCGGCGTTCGCCCTTGGTGATTACATCGCCGGGCGGCCCTTCTGGGAGCGGCTCAAGGACAGCATAGGCTTCACCGACCTTCCGCCCGGCTACTGGGCGGCGCCCGCGGTGAAAAGCCTGGCGGCCGACGGGATTCTCGCCGGGCTCCCCGATGGAAGATTTAATCCGGACGGCGATGTCACCCGTGCCGAACTGGCCGCGATCCTGTCCCGGGCGCTTCATTTGCCCGCCGGCCCGACACTGCCCTTCCGCGACCTGCCCGAGGGGCACTGGGCGGCCGGCAGCATCGGCGCCGCGGCCAAGGCCGGCTACCTGCGCGGCCGTTCCGGCGGATGTTTCGCCCCCGAGGCCCCGGTGACCGGCGGAGAGTTGGCCGCCATCCTCTGCCGGGTCGGGGGCCTGGCCACGCCGCCCGCCGCCCCCGGGGAATCCTGGTGGGCGCCCGCGGCGGAGGTGGCACAACAATACGGCCTGCTCGGCCCCGCCTTTGCTCCCGCGAAGGCCGCAACGCGGGCCGAAGTGGCATGGGGCGTTTACCGCGCCCTGATGGTACATGCGCGCGGGCGCTAGGCCGGCGGCAGCCGGAGGTTTCCACCCGGCGGCGGCCATGGCCTACTTCGCCATGCTCGTTCTCGGCGCCGTCGCCGGCGCCCAACCCCTGCCCCTCCTCTTGTTCCTGGGAGCGGCCCTGGCGGCGATCTCGGCCCACCCCGGCGGGGCACGCCTGGCCCTGCGGATGGGCCTGGCCTTCGTCCCCCTGGCTGTTTTCGTCGCCCTGGTCAACGTCGCCCTGGCCCCGCCAGGGCCGACGCTGCTTTACACCGTTCCGCAAAGCCTGCCGCTCCTCGGCGGCCGCCCGGTGACGCTGGAAGCGGTCCGCCACGGGCTGGTGATGGCCCTGAGAGTGATGGCGCTCCTGGCCGTCTTCATGGCCTACGACCGGACGGTGGACACCGACCGCAACTTCCTCTACCTGGCACGTCGCATTCCGGCCACCGCCCTCACCCTGCTCCTGGCCCTGCGCCTCCTGCCCGTCATGCGGAACGACTTCGCCGCCATCTGCGAGGCCCACCGGGTGCGCGGCCTGCCTTTCGACGGGGGCCTTCTCCGGCGCTGGCGCTCCTACGCCGCCGTCCTGCGGGGACTGCTGGTCCTAGTCCTGGAACGCGGCCTGGAGGTCGCCGAAGCCATGCACGCCCGCGGTTTCGCCAGCGGCCGGCGTTCCTGCGCCGTGCGGTATCCCTGGCGGCCGAGGGATACGCACCTCACCTCCGGCGCCGCGACCCTGCTCCTGGGCGGGGCCGCCGGGGGCTGGGGTACGACGCCGCTCCTGCCCGGGTGGGCGGCGGCAGGGTTGTGGCTGACCGCCGCCGGGGCGCTGATCCTGCCTTTCTGGGAATGGGGGTGCCGCCTACGGCCCTGCTGGAAGCACGCCGCTTGACCTACCGCTACCCCGGGGCCGGTGAGCCGGCCCTGGACGACGTGAGCCTCCGGGTGGAAGAGGGCGAGTTCCTGCTGCTCGCCGGCCCCTCGGGAGGCGGCAAGAGCACGCTCCTGCGCGCCTTCGCCGGCCTGGTGCCCGATTACCACGGGGGGACGGTCGGGGGGGCGGTGTACGCCGCGGGACAAGAGATCGGTACGCTGCCCCGCCGGGAACGGGCCCGGCTGGTGGGAATCGTCTTCCAGGACCCGGAGAAGCAGCTGGTCATGGACGCGGTGGAACGCGAACTGGCCTTCGGTCCCGAGAACCTGGGCCTGCCTGCGGCGGAGGTCGAGCGGCGGGTGGCGGAGGCGGCGGCCTTCTTCGGCCTGGAAGACATCCTCGGTGCCCGGGCGTCACGGCTTTCCGGAGGGTGGAAGCAAAAGGTGGCCCTGGCCGGGGTTCTTACCCTTTACCCCCGGGCGCTGCTCCTGGACGAGCCGACGTCCCAGCTCGATCCCGTGGCGGCCGAGGACTTCCTCGGCCTGGTGAAGAGGCTCAACGTAGAACTCGGCCTCACGGTGGTCATGGCCGAGCACCGGCTGGAGCGCTGCTACCACCTCGCGTCGCGGGCGGTAATGATGTCCGGGGGGCGGATCGTGGCCGACGGGGAGCCCCGGGCGGTGGCGCGGGAGGCCATCCGCGCCGGCATGTCCCCGTACTTGCCGGCCGTGACACGCCTTCTGGCCCCTCTCTTTCCCGCGGAAACACCCCTGACGGTGGCTGAGGGCCGGCAACTCCTGCGCCGTGCCGGCCTGGCCGGCCGCTCGGCGCATGGCGACACCGGCGGCTCCGGCGGCGCCCGGCGCCGCTCCGCGCCCGCCGTCCGGCTGGAGAAGGTCTGGTACCGCTACCCGGGCGGCCCCACCGCCCTGGCCGGCCTGTCCTGGGCCGTCCACCCCGGCCGCGCCTGCGCCCTGGTGGGGCCCAACGGGGCCGGCAAGAGCACCCTGCTCCGGCTGGCGGCCGGCCTGATCGTTCCCGACCACGGCCGCGTCACCTTCGGCAACGGCCGGAAGCCCCTGCGGGAGACCGGCCTGCGCGCCGGCGTCGCCTACCTCGCCCAGAACCCCGACGACCACCTCTTCCGGGAGACGGTGCGTGACGAACTGGCCTTCACCCTGCGCCAGATCGGCCGTGCGGGGGATATCCCGGCCACCCTGCGGGAATGTGGGATTGAAGCGCTGGCCGGCCGCCATCCCCGGGATCTCGCGGCCGGGGAACGCCTGCGTGTCGCTCTGGCCTCCCTCCTGGTGGCCGATCCGGAAATCCTGCTCCTGGACGAGCCGACCCGGGGGCTTGACGCCGAGGCCCGCCGCTCCCTGATGGAACTGCTGTGGAAGCTGTGCGTGAGGGGGAAAACCGTCGTGCTGGCGAGCCACGACATCGACTTCGTCGCCGAGTGGGCGGACCGCGTGGCCTTCCTCTCCGGGGGCCGGGTCCTGGACGAAGGGCCGGCGCGGGAGATCCTCGCCCGCTCCCCCTTCTTCAGCCCCCAGGTGGCCCGCCTCTTCGCGGGCGAGGCCCGGCCGGTCACCCTGGCCGAGGCCCGCCGCGCCCTGGCGAAGGAGGCCGGCGATGGGAAATAAGGCGGCCGGCGGCCCGCGCCGGTGGATCCCGGCGGCCGTCGCCGCCGTCGCGCTGGCCCTGGGGCTCCCGGCCGCCGTCCTCGCCGCGGGCCTCAACTGGGGGGCTTTCGCCTTCGCGTCCGTAGCCGGGCTCCTGCTGGCCGTGGTCCTGGCCTACGAAAAGAGCGGCCCCAACGCCCGGGAGACCGCCCTGGTCGCCAGCCTTGGCGCCGTGGCCGCCGCGGGCCGGATACCCTTCGCCGTCCTGCCCGGCGTCCAGCCGGTAACCTTTATTTGCATCCTCTCCGGGATGGTCTTCGGCGCCCGAACCGGCTTCGCCGTCGGGGCGTTGGCCGCCGCCCTCTCGAACTTCGCCCTGGGACAGGGGCCGTGGACGCCCTGGCAGATGCTGGCCTGGGGGCTGGCCGGCGCCACGGCGGGATGGATGCGGGGTCCGCTGGCCCGGACCGGGCGGCCGGGGTTGGCCGCCTTCGGGGTTATCTGGGGGTACCTCTTCGGGTTGATCGTCAACATGTGGGTGTGGACCAGCAGTTTTTACCCGGTGGACCTGCGCTCCCTGCTGGCCGTCGAGGCGACGAGCCTGGCCTTCGACACCGCCCACGCCGCCGGCAACGCGGTGTTCGCCCTGCTCCTCGGGCGGGAAGCGCGGCGCGTGCTGGAGCGCTTCCGGGCACGGATTACCGTGGAAAAAACATAGAGCCGGTGGGACAAAGGCGGCGCAGGGCGCACTCCCCGCACCGCGGCTTGCGCGCGCGGCAGACCGCCCGCCCGTGGTAAATAAGCCGATGGGAAAACTCCGTCCAATGCTCCCGGGGGACGACCTCCATCAGGTCCCGTTCAATCTTCACGGGGTCCCTGTGCTCCGTCAGCCCCAGGCGCCCGGCCAGGCGGCTCACGTGGGTGTCGACCGGCAAAGCCGGGACACCGAAGGCGTTGCCCAGGACGACGTTGGCCGTCTTCCGGCCCACTCCGGCCAGGCCGGTCAGCTCCTCCATCGTTTGGGGCACCCGGCTGCCGCAACGTTCCTCGATGGCCCGGCAGCAGGCGATGATGTTTTTCGCCTTGTTCCGGAAGAACCCTGTCGGGCGGATGTCGTTCTCCAGCTCCGCCGGGTCGGCGGCGGCGTAGTCGCGCGCCGTCCGGTACTTGCGGAAGAGGTCCGCCGTGACCTCGTTCACCCGCGCGTCGGTGCACTGGGCGGAGAGGATGGTGGCGACCAGCAGTTCCAGGGGGTTGTTGAAGTTGAGGGCCGTGCACGCGCCGGGGTATTCCCGCTGCAGGATGTCAATGATCTCGGCCACGCGTTTCCTTTTCTCCGCCGGTGTCTCCTTCACGGCCTCATCCTTCCCGCCTCTCGCTAGAACCGTACTATTCCGCTATAGATAAAGTACCCGCCCAGGAAGACGAGGAATCCTCCGCAGAGGGCCAGGATACCGCGGTAGAGCAGCGGGGTCAGGAAGCGCCGTCCTCCCGCCACGACCGCCGCCACGGCGGAGTACCATAGGAAGTCGGCCGAGATGTGCCCGGTATAGAAAGAAA
>JASEER010000047.1 GCA_030019475.1 Thermoanaerobacterales bacterium
CTGGTGTATCCGGATGGAAGGATGATCAGGCTGCCGGAAATGAGCAAGAGGGATGTGGCCCACCGCATACTGGATGCGGTGGCGGAGTTGCGGCGGGAAGGTGTGCCAGGTGGACAGCCCGGCCTTCGCTAAGGTCATCGTTGACCTGCCCTTGATAAGGGTTGACCGGGTTTACGACTACCGGATACCTGAACCTTTGCGGGGAAGGGTCCGGCCCGGGGTCAAGGTCCTGGTCCCCTTCGGGCGCCGGCAGCTTGCGGGCTACGTGATCGGGGTGGCGGCATCAGCGGCTGTCGTGCCGGTAAAGGATATCCTGGATGTCCTTGATGAGCAGCCGGCCTTTACCGCGGAACTCTATGACCTGGCCTGTTGGGTGGCACGGCGCTACCTGTGCACGGTCAGTGAGGCCCTGCGGGCCGTCGCGGCCCCGGGGCGGAACGCCGTTCCTCTGTTCCGCGACGAGGTATACCCCAACCCTTCCGAGGACGTGGACCTGGGGGACCTGCGCCGGCAATCCCCGAAACAGGCCCGGGTTCTGGAACTGGCGGCTTCCCACCCCGGCCTGACCAGGGCGGAACTGGCGGCGCGGGCCGAGGTCTCGCCCGGAGTGGTCAACCGCCTGATGCAGAAGGGTTTGCTTTCCATTACGCGGCGGGTGGTGGAGCGGGATCCCTACTTGACGCCCGAGCCCTGCGACCCGCCTCGCCTGACGGGCGCGCAGGAGGCGGCGCTGGAGCCCATCGCGGGCGCTTTGCGCCGCTGCCGGAAAGAGGTCTTCCTTCTGCACGGCGTTACGGGCAGCGGGAAAACCGAGGTTTACCTGCGGGCGGTGGGCGAGTGCCTGGATCAGGGCCGCCAGGCCCTGGTCCTGGTGCCGGAAATCTCGCTGACCGGTCAAATGGTGGAACGCTTCAAGGGCCGTTTCGGGCGGCGGGTGGCCGTGATGCACTCGCGGCTGGGTACGGGCGAACGCCACGACGAGTGGCGGCGCGCCTTTCGGGGGGAAGCGCCGGTCGTGCTGGGCGCCCGCTCGGCCATACTCGCTCCCCTTACGGGGCTCGGGCTGATTGTTATCGACGAGGAACACGAACCCTCCTACAAGCAGGATGAGGATCCCAAGTACCATGCCCGCGACGTGGCTCTCCGCCGGGCGCAAACCCACGGGGCGGTGGTCGTGCTTGGTTCGGCCACGCCGTCCCTGAGGGCCTACGCCCAGGCGGTAAAGGGAGAGAACTGCCGGCTGTTGAAGCTTCCCCGGCGCATCGACGACCGGCCGATGCCGTCCGTCTCCGTTGTCGACCTGCGTGAGGAATACAGGTCCGGAAACCGGACCGTCTTCAGCCGGTTCCTGGTGGATAAAATAAGGGAGAGGCTTGCCCGGCGGGAGCAAGTCATCCTTTTCCTTAACCGGCGGGGGTATGCGACGGTCATCCTCTGCCGGGAGTGCGGACACGCGTTCAAATGCCCGCATTGCGCCATTACCTTGACTTATCACCGTGACGGGTTCCTGCGCTGTCACTATTGCGGTTACCAGGTCCGGCTGCCCGGCCGCTGCCCGGCCTGCGCCGGGGAGTTCCTGGGGCACTTCGGCACCGGCACCCAGCGTGTCGAGGAGAACGCGCGGCGGCTTTTCCCGGAGGCGAGGGTGCTGCGCATGGACAGCGACACAATGACCCGCAAGCAGGCCCACGAACGCCTCATAAAGGCCTTTCGTGACAGAGAGGCCGACATTCTGGTCGGGACCCAGATGGTGGCCAAAGGCTTGGACCTGCCCGGGGTAACCCTGGTGGGCGTGGTTAACGCCGACACCAGCCTTCTGCTGCCCGATTACCGGGCCGCGGAGCGTACGTTTCAGCTTCTGGCGCAGGTGGCCGGGCGGGCGGGGAGAGGCGGGGAGCCCGGGGAGGTGGTTCTGCAGACCTACTCTCCGGACCATTACAGCATCCGCGCCGCGGCGCAGCACGCCTATGAGCGGTTTTTCATCGAGGAGATGGGCTTGCGCCGGCAGCTTGGTTACCCGCCCTTCACCTGCCTGGCGAGGGTCCTGTTCAGCAGCCGGGACGAGGGGGAGGCAAGGGCCGCGGCCGAACGGTTCGCCGGCCTTGTGCGGGATCCCGCCCTTACGGCGATGGGGCCGTCGGCGGCGCCCCTGGCCAGGATCAAGGACCAGTACCGCTGGCACCTGGTCTGCAAGGCGGCCGGCCGCATGGACCTGGCACGGGTCTTGCAGGAAGCGGCGGAGACGTTCGCGAATTCATACCGGCGGCGGGTGCACGTAAGCATTGACCTGGACCCGCAGATGATACTGTGAACCTTTGACCGGGAGGCAGGTAACCTTGGCCGTCTGTCAGATCGTAAAGTACCCCAACGACGTGCTGCGTGAGAAGGCACGGCCGGTGAAAGCGGTGACCCTGCAGGTTAAGAGGTTGCTGAACAACATGTTCGACACCATGCGCGCCGCGGGGGGCGTCGGCCTGGCCGCACCGCAGATTGGGGTCTCGAAGCGGCTGATCGTGATAGAAATGAACGACGAGCGGCTGGCCCTGGTCAACCCGGAGATCACCGCCTTCGCCGGCCGGGATGCGGGGACTGAGGGCTGCCTCTCTATCCCGGGGGTCTGGGGCGAGGTGGAACGTGCCGCCCAGGTCGAGGTTCGCGGCCTGGACCAGGACGGCCGGGCTGTCACCGTGCGCGCCGAGGGTTACCTGGCGCGCGCGTTGCAGCACGAAATCGATCATCTGGACGGCATCCTGTTTATCGACCGCGCGACAAAGATAGGCCGGGACAAGGCCATTTAAGATCCTGAAATTAACACTCCTTCGGAGTACGTAATTAGCGGCCTAATTTCATGTACTTAAAGGTGAAAGCACATTGCGCGTTGTCTTTATGGGGACCCCTGAATTCGCCGTGGCCAGCCTGCGGGCCTTGCTTGAGGCGGGGCTTGACGTCGTGGGCGTGGTCACCCAGCCCGACCGGGCCAAGGGACGCGGCAAGCGTCTGACCTCACCGCCGGTAAAGGTGTTTGCGCAGGAAAAAGGACTGCGCGTTCTGCAACCGAAAAGCCTGAAAGACCCGGCAGCGGTTGAACTCATCCGCGGCCTCGTCCCCGAGGTTATCGCCGTGGTCGCCTACGGGAAGATCCTGCCCCCCGCCGTCCTGGCCATTCCCCCCCTGGGCTGCATTAACGTTCATGCCTCCCTGCTGCCGAAGTACCGCGGCTCAGCTCCCATCCACCGGGCCGTCATGGCCGGGGAACCGGAAACGGGGGTGACGACGATGTTCATGGACGAGGGGCTGGACACCGGGGATATGCTTTTGCAGGTCCACGTACCCATCGGCCCCGATGACAATGTGGGCGCCATTCACGACCGCCTGGCCGAAGAAGGGGCGCGGCTGCTCGTCCGGACCCTGGCGCGTCTGGCCGACGGGTACGCGTTTCGTATTCCGCAGGACCACAGCCGGGCGACTTACGCTCCGCCTATCTCGCCGGAGGACGAGGTCGTCGACTGGCGCCGTCCGGCGCGTGAGATTCATAACCAGGTCCGGGGCCTGGATCCGAGGCCCGGAGCCCGGACCACCTGGGACGGACGCGTCCTGAAAGTATGGCGCACGGCGGTCCTGGAGAGCGGTCCCGGAGAGGGGGCCCCCGGACTGGTGGCCGCTCACGGTCCTTCACAGGACCTTGTCGTCGCCGCGGGCGATGGATGGCTCATCCTGCGCGAACTGCAGCTGGCGGGCGGGCGGCGGGTGGACGGCCGCTCGTTCCTCCGCGGCCACCCGGAGATTGTCGGCAGCACCCTTGGGGTGCATGGCGACCGAAGCGAGTAAATTCCGCGAACAAGATGAGCTGATTTCGGCCTCGAAGAGGCCTAATTACTATACACTGAGAGGGCTGTAGTGTTGGAACCTGTGAAACCCGAAGCCATAGGCGCCAGAGAGATCGCGCTGCACGTACTCAAGGCGGTCGAGGCCGACGGCGCGTACGCCAACCTCGCCCTGAACCGGGCGCTCGAGGAACACCAGCCGTCCAAGCTGGACCGCGGCTTTGCCACCGAATTGGCCTACGGCACCGTGCGCACCCTCAATACCCTCGATTGGATCATTTCCCGCTTTCTACAAAAGCCCCTGGCCGCACAGAACATTTGGGTCCGTAATATTCTTCGCCAGGGGGCCTACCAGCTGTTTTATATGGACCGTGTCCCGCCGCCGGCGGCCTGCAATGAAGCGGTGGAGCTGGCCAAGAAATACGCCTCGCCGGGGACCGCCGGATTTGTCAACGGCGTCCTGCGAAACATTATCCGGCACCGGGAGGAGATTGTGTTCCCTTCCCTGGAGGAGGATCCGGTAGGACATATTTCCCTAAAATACTCGCATCCCACCTGGATTGTCGAGCGCTGGCTGGATGAGTTCGGGATAGAGGGTACCATCGCCCTTTGCCGGGCGAACAACATCACGCCCCCGAACACGGTCCGGACCAATACCCTCCGCATTACCCGTGAGGCCCTTGCCGAGCGTCTGGAGGCCGAGGGACTGCAGGTGCAAAAGACCCGGTTTGCCCCCGAAGGGCTGGAGATAAAGGGGTTCTACTCCCTCCATGCCCTGCCTTCTTTCCAGGAAGGGCTTTTTCAGGTCCAGGACGAAAGCTCGATGCTGGTCGCCCATGCCGTAAACCCTGTTCCTCGCAGCCGGGCCCTGGACGTCTGCAGCGCCCCCGGGGGGAAAACCACCCACCTCGCGCAGTTGATGCGGGATGAAGGTACGGTTATGGCCCTTGACGTCCACCCGCATAAACTGGAGCTGATCCGGCAGAACTGCCGACGGTTAGGCGTCACGAGTGTGCAGGCCGTCCTGAAGGATGCCCGGGACATCCCGGGTGCTTTCACCGAATGGGCGGACTACGTCCTGGTAGACGCACCCTGCTCGGGTTTGGGCGTTCTGCGGCGCAGGCCGGATGCCCGCTGGCGGAAAGAGCCGGCGCAGATGGCGGCTCTGGTCAGGCTGCAGGATGCCGTTCTGCAGGCCGCGGCGCGCTGCGTACGCCCCGGCGGCGTTTTGGTATATAGTACCTGTTCCATTACGCACGAGGAAAACCTGGGGCAGGTGCAGAATTTCTTAGGTCGGCACCCCGATTTCGTCCTGGAGGACCTGGGCCCTTTCCTGCCGGGAGGGTTGGCGGAACCGGCCTTGCTGGCACGCGGGCACGTCACCATGTACCCGCACGTGCAAGGGACCGACGGGTTCTTTATCGCCCGCATGCGGCGGCGGAAGGTCTAGGTGTTTATCCAGTGCCAGCCGATCTCAAGAGTATGACCCTGGCGGGGATTGAAGAGTTGGTCGGCTCCTGGGGCTGGCCGCGTTACCGTGCACGGCAGCTGGCGGTCTGGCTCTGGCAGAAGGGCGCACTGTCCTTCCAGGAAATGACCGACCTGCCGCTGGCCGCACGGCAAATGCTGAATGAACGGGCGGTGATTACACGCCTCGAGTTGTTGGAGCGCCTGGCGGCGCCCGACGGGGAGACGGTGAAGTTCCTCTTCGGCCTGGCCGACGGCCAGGGGGTGGAAACCGTCCTCCTGCGACACGACTACGGGCGTTCGGTTTGTCTCTCAACGCAGGTAGGCTGCCGTATGGGATGCGCCTTCTGCGCCTCGACCCTCGGGGGGCGGGTGAGAGACCTCACGGCGGGCGAGATTTACGACCAGGTCCTGGCGGTGCGGCGGTGTGAGGGTGAACAGGCCACACACATCGTGCTGATGGGGATCGGGGAACCGCTGGACAACCTGGCGGCAGTGCTTGTGTTCCTGGAGAATGTGAGCGCCCCGTACGGATTGGGCATCAGCCCGCGGCGCATCACCCTTTCGACCTGCGGGCTTGTACCGCGCATCCGTGACCTCGCGTCATACCGCCTTGGTTTGACTCTGGCCGTGTCCCTGCACGCCCCGAATAATGAATTGCGGGACCGGCTGGTGCCGATAAACCGGTGGTATCCCCTGGAGGAGCTGATTCCGGCCTGCCGGGACTATGCCCGGGCCACAGGACGCCGGGTGACGTTTGAATACGCGCTGATCAAGGGGGTCAACGACAGTGACGGGCATGCCCTCCAACTGGGTGCCCTTCTGAAGGGAATCCTCGGGCACGTAAACCTGATCCCGGTAAACGATGTTCCGGAAAGGGGTTTCACGGCGCCGGGCGCCGAACGGGTAAACGCTTTTCGCCGTATCCTTGAACGGCAGGGTATGGCGGTCACCGTGCGGCGGGAGATGGGGGCGGCGATAGGCGCCGCCTGCGGTCAGTTGCGCCGGCGCCGCGGGCCGGGAAGGGGTGAAGAACCGGCGTGAAGGGGATCATGTGGGGTGCGGTGACCGAGACCGGCCTGGTACGGACGAAGAACGAGGACTATCTCCGTGTCAACCCCGCGATAAGGCTCTTCGCGGTGGCCGACGGCATGGGCGGGCACCGGGCGGGTGAAATCGCCAGCCGGCTGGCGCTGCAGGTGCTGGAAAAGGAGCTATTGGAGAGGATCGGCAGGGGCGAAGACGTGGCGGCCTCTTTCGCCGGAGCGGTGCAGGAGGCCAACAGCCGGGTCTGGGCCGAGGCACAGGCCAACCCCGACTGCCAGGGGATGGGTACGACCCTCTCCGCCTGCCTGCTACAGGGGGGGCGGGTGTTCCTGGCCCACGTCGGCGATTCCCGTATATACCGTGTTCGCAACGGGATCATCGAACAACTAACCGAAGATCATTCCCTTGTGCATGAATTGGCCAAACAGGGGCGGCTGGAGGATGATAACGCCCAGGCCTCCCCGCTCCGCAATGTCCTGACCCGCGCCCTGGGGACCGAGGAAAGCCTTTCGGTGGATCTGCAGACCCGCTCTCTGCGGATGGGTGACCGCTTGGTCCTCTGCACCGATGGTTTAACCAACCTTGTTACGAACGACGAGATCCTGGAAACGGTCGGCGCGACGGCAGACCCTTCCACGGCGGCGCGGCAGCTGGCCGAAAAGGCTATCGCCCGGGGCGGCACGGATAATATTACGCTGATTGTCGTGGTGATCGAGGAATGATCGGGAAGATCCTCGGCGGGCGTTACGAAATAGTGGAACAACTGGGAGGCGGCGGGACGGCCGTCGTTTATAAGGGGCAAGACCGTGTCCTGCAGCGTCCGGTGACCGTGAAGGTCCTCCGGCCCGAGTTCTCGGCCGACGAGGAGTTCGTGGCCCGCTTCCATCGCGAAGCCCAGGCGGTGGCCAGCCTCTCCCATCCGAACATCGTCAACGTGTATGACGTCGGGCGGGAGGGTGATACCCATTACCTGGTGATGGAGTATGTCGACGGGGAGGACCTGAAGACCATCATCCGGCGCGAAGGCTGCCTTACGCCTCCGCGGGCGGCGGCCATCGTCCTCCAGGTCTGTGAGGCCCTGACCCACGCGCACCAGCACCACATCATCCACCGGGACGTTAAACCGCACAACATCCTGATCACGAAAAACGGCCTGGCCAAACTGGCCGACTTCGGGATCGCCCGCGAGGCCGGCGGCTCGACCCTGGTCAACTCCAACGCCCTGGTGGGCTCGGTGCACTATATTTCCCCCGAGCAGGCGCGGGGGGACGCCGCCGACGAGGAGTCCGACATTTACTCCCTGGGGATCGTTCTGTATGAAATGCTGGCGGGGTCCGTCCCTTTCACGGGGGCCAACCCCGTAGCCGTGGCTCTGAAGCATATCCAGGAACCGCCTCCTTCCCTTCGGCAGCGAAACGCCATGGTAACTCAGGAACTGGAGCGGATTGTCTTCAGGGCCATCGCCAAAAAGCCGGCCGAACGGTATGCGACGGCGCGTGACTTCGCGGCCGACCTTAAGAAGGCGATCCCCGAGGGAGTGGCGATAGCCGATTCGGCGACGATGGTTTTCGAGCCGGTGATAAACAAGCGGCGGCACGTCAGCCCCAGGGTCTGGCTGGCGGCGGCGGCCGTCCTGATACTGGCACTCGCGGGAGCGATCCTGGCTTTTAGCAGTTGGGTCGACGTTCCGGAGGTCGAGGTCCCGAACGTGATCGGACGGACGGCAGGGGAGGCGCGGCAGGCCCTCGAGTCCCGTCACCTCCGGGTTGATATCTCAGAGGCCTTTGATCCGGCGGTCCCCAAAGGCCGGGTAATCAGCCAGGATGTGAGCCCTCATACCAAGGTCAAGCAGGGACGGACCATCTTTTTGACGGTCAGCAAGGGTCCGGAACTTGTTCGCCTGCCCGACGTGACCGGCCGCCCCCTGGGTGACGCCCAATTGCTGCTGGGCAATGCGGGGTTCCAGGTCGCCGTCGGCGAGGATGTCCATGACGAACTGGTCCCGGTGGGATCGGTGGTACGCCAGGATCCGGAGGGGAACACCGACCGGCCCCGGGGGAGTAAAGTCACCCTGTACGTGAGTAAGGGACCTAAAGAGGCTTACACTGCGATGCCCAACCTGGTCGGCCTCGATATCAGCACCGCCCGGCAGCGGATCGGTGCGGCCGGACTGGTGCTGGCGGGGGATCTGAAGACGGTTTCAAGCAATGAATACCTGTCGGGGACGGTTGTTGCGCAGGACCCGGCGGCCGGGAACCAGGTGAGGGGGGGCGCCGAGGTGCGCCTGACGGTCAGCGCCGGCCCCGGTCCCACCGCAAAGCGGCAGTCGGTGCGGGTATTGCTCCCGCGGGATGGGCGGACGCATGAATTGAGAATTACCGTGGAGGACGCCGGCGGCATACGGGACGCTTACGTGGGAACCCACGCCGGCGGCGAAAAGGTGGTTAGGACTGTGGAATACTACGGGCAGGCAACCATCCGCGTGCTGGTAGACGGAAAGCCGGTAGAGGAGTCGGTGGTCCAATAGGGGGGCCGATGATTACGGGGACGGTTCTCAAGGCCTACGGCGGGTATTACTACGTCCAGGCCGGGGACACGATTTACACCTGCAGGCTCCGGGGGCGGGTCAAGGCCCGGGGACCGGTCCTCCCCGGGGACCGGGTGGAGATGGATGTTCTGCCGGACGGGAACGGGCTGATTGCCCGCGTCGCGCCCCGCAGCTCGGAGTTGGTTCGTCCATCAGTCGCCAATGTGGATCAGGTAGCCGTTGTCGCCTCGTTTCACGAACCGGAACCCGTGTCACAACTCGTCAATCGCCTGCTCTTGCAGGCTGAGGCCCGGAACCTGGGGGCCCTTGTGGTCGTGAACAAGACCGACCTGGCCGGACCCGGGGAGCGGGACGCTCCCTGGATTGAAGGTTTGCGCCTGGCAGGCTACCCCGTCCTGCTGACAAGCACGGTTACGGGGGAGGGCCTGACCGGACTCAAGGCGGCCCTTGCCGGCCGCCTGTCGGTGCTTGCCGGGCCTTCGGGCGTGGGGAAGTCCAGTATCCTGAGGCATTTGCTGTCCGAACCGGACGCCGCCCGGGTCAAGACCGGTGAAGTGAGCCGCAAGCTGGGAGGGGGGCGCCACACGACCCGCCACGCCGAGATTTTTCCCCTGCCCTCCGGCGGTTGGGTAGTGGATGCGCCCGGTTTTTCCCGCCTGTACCTGCCCCGCCTGTCGCGCGAGGAGCTGGCAAGCTGCTTTCCCGAAATGCGACCGTTTATCGGACATTGCCGCTTTAACGGCTGCCTGCACGACCAGGAGCCGGACTGCGCCGTTAAGGACGGGGTGCGTAACGGTTTCATTGCCGCCCAGCGTTATGAAGATTACCTCGCCTTCCTCCGTGAAGTCGCCGAAAGCGAAAGGGGATTTCCAAAATGATCAAACTGGCGCCATCCATCCTTTCCGCGGACTTCGCCCGGCTCGGGGCGGACGTGCAACTGGTCGAGGAGGCCGGGGCGGAGTACCTGCATATTGACGTTATGGACGGCCATTTCGTACCCAACCTGACGATCGGGCCGGCCGTGGTGGCCGCTTTGCGGCCGGCCAGCCGGCTGGTCTTCGACGTGCACCTGATGATCGAGAACCCCGAGGTCTACATCCCGGCCTTTGCCGAGGCCGGTGCCGATCTTATTACGGTTCATGCCGAGGCCACCCGTCACCTGGACCGGGCCCTGCGCCTGATCCGGGACGGATACGGGCGCAGGGCGGGTGTCGCCCTCAATCCGGCCACGCCCCTGGCCATGGTCGACCATGTCCTGCCCCTCTTGGACCAGGTCTTACTGATGACCGTCAACCCCGGGTTTGGGGGACAATCGTTTATCCCGGAGGTGTTGCCGAAGATCGCCGCGTTGCGGGAGATGCTGGCCACACGGGGACTTATGCCGGATATTGAGGTAGACGGGGGTATCGACCCGCGCACGGCGCCGCCGGCCGTGAGGGCGGGGGCGAACGTGCTCGTGGCCGGGTCGGCCGTCTTCCGTTCCCCGGCCGGACCGGCGGAGGCGATCCGTGCATTGCGAACTGCGGCCGGCCAATCGTGATTTTTTTAACAAAATGCATTGACCCTCGGTAAAGGGCTATGTATAATGATGTACTTGAAAGATGATAAATTTGCTCTTGGCAAAGAACTTTAAGGAGGGCTTCCCGGGGTGAAGGCGCTAAGGATTCCGGAGGCGACGATTCAAAGGCTTTCCATTTATTCGCGGTTCCTTGAACGGCTGGAGAAAAAGGGGATTATCACAGTCTCCTCCGGAGAAATCGCCAAAGGGGTGGGGGTCAGTCCCGCGCAGGTACGGAAGGATCTGGCCTATTTCGGCGAGTTCGGTACGCGCGGGGTCGGCTATAACGTCAAGGATCTCATCCACTATATCCTGAAGATCCTTGGATTGACCAAACCCTGGCCGGTCGTCCTGGTCGGTGCGGGCAACCTGGGAACGGCCCTTTGCACGTATCGCGGGTTTAAAGACCGGGGGTTCAATATCATCGGCGTTTTCGACAACGACCTCACGAAGATCGGTAAGCGCATTCAGGAATTGGAGGTCCTGCCCCTGGAACGTTTGCCGGAGGTCACCGCCAACCACGATATCCGGCTGGGGATCATCGCCGTGCCGGAAACGGCGGTGCAGGAGGTCGCGGACGCCCTGGTCAAGGCCGGTATTCAGGCGCTTCTGACCTTCGGGCCGGTCGTCCTCGATCTTCCGGAGGATGTCATCGTCCGTAATGTCGACCTGGCGGTGAAACTGGAAATCCTGACCTTCAATCTGACCTTCCGCGAGATGCATGCCGCTCTCTAAGGGCCTCGAAATCAGAACAGTTAATATAGTTAATAGAAAAGTAATATGTCTAAGGATGAAAACCGGGCGAATCCCGGTTTTCACTTTGTTACAGGGAAGACATTCCCGCGGGGCCGACGCGATGCGGGTGTCCGGTTGCCTCGGGGGGTTTTGCGCGGTCGTGTCCCTTCCAGTGGAGTCCGGTTTACGGTTTCAAAAATTGTCAGAAAGTACCCGGGAGCCGCATGAGGGCTGTATTGACATTGATTTTTTCGCCATGCTATAGTGAATGCGATGGCGTAGCGGACGGAACAAGCCCCCTTGTGCTTCTTGTTACAAAGCTGACGGAGGGAGGGCGAGAACACTCACCAGATAACTGATTAACCTTCAGACAAGCAGATTTGAAGGGGGGTCTTGAGGTTTAGTATGAAAAAAATCAGCAGACGGGATTTCCTGAAGTCCCTCGGAATCGGCGCTGCGGGTCTATCGCTGTTTGGCGGGGCCGACGGAGCGTACGCGGCGGCTTACCCGCCCAAGGACGTTAATTTCCCCGGCCCGTTCAAGCTGAAGTTCGCGAAGGAGACCGCCACCATCTGCCCGTACTGCGGCTGTGGGTGCGGGATCATCGTACACACCCAGGAAGATAAGGTGGTCATCAATGTCCAGGGCGACCCCGACCACCCAATCAATGAGGGCTCCCTGTGTCCAAAGGGCATGTCCATTTCGGACCTGACCTATATTACAGATGAGAACAGACAGCGCGTAGTCAATCCGCAGCGCGTTACGAAAGTCCTTTACCGGGCTCCCGGTAGTGACCGCTGGGAAGAGAAGGAATGGGAGTGGGCCGTCGCGGAGATCGCCAAAAGGGTAAAGAAAACCCGCGATGAGAACTGGGAATCCACCCAGAAGGTCAAAGTCAAAGACGCGGACGGCAACGAGCAGGAGGTCGAGGTCCCGGTCAACCGGACCCAGGCCATCGCTCACCTGGGAAGCGCCTCCCTGGACAATGAGGAGAACTACCTGCTCCACAAGATGTACCGCGCCCTCGGCGTCATTAACATCGACCACCACGCCCGCCTCTGACACTCGACCACTGTGGCCGGTCTGGCCAACAGTTTCGGTCGGGGCGTGATGACCAACCACTTTGTGGATTATAAGAATACCGATGTCTTTCTGATTATGGGCGCCAACCCGGCGGAAAACCATCCTATGGCCTTCCGCTGGATCACGCGGGCAAAGGAAGATCGAGGCGCGAAGATCATCGTCGTGGACCCGCGTTTCACCAAGAGCGCGGCCATGGCCGATATTTACGCCCCCATCCGGCCCGGCACCGACATCGCCTTCCTGAACGGCCTGATGAACTATGCCATCCAGAACAACCTGTATTTCCATGACTATGTCGTAAACTACACCAACGCGTCCTACCTGATCGATCCGTCCTTTAAGCTGCCCGGTGACAACGACGGCGTCTTTTCGGGCTTCAAGGCGAAAGAAGGAGACAAACCGGCCTCCTACGACAATAAGAGTTGGCAGTACCAGAAGGACGGGGAAGAGATCAAGAAGGACCCGACCCTCCAGGATCCGAACTGTGTCTTCCAGCTCCTGAAGAAGCATCTGTCCCGTTATGACGTAAAGACGGTATGCAACATCACGGGATGCCCCGAGGATAAGTTCATCGAGGTCGCCAAGGCATACTGCGGCACGGGCCGGCCGGACAAGGCAGGGAACTACATCTACGCCATGGGGATCACGCAGCACAGCTACGGCGCCCAGAACGTGCGCGCGACGGCTATGTTGCAACTGCTGCTCGGGAACATCGGGATCGCCGGCGGCGGGGTCAACGCCCAGCGCGGCGAGTCGAACGTCCAGGGCTCGACCGACATGGCGATGCTCTACCATTACATCCCCGGCTACTTGAACTGCCCGAGCGCCCCGCTGCACCCGAACCTGAAGGCGTATAACGAAAAGGAGACTCCGAAGACCGGGTACTGGTCGAACAAGCCGAAGTTCCTGGTCTCCATGCTGAAGGCCTGGTACGGCGACAGCGCCACGGCGGGGAACGACTTCTGCTACGACTGGCTGCCCAAGCTGGACGGCAAGGACCACTCCCACATGGCCATCTTCGCCGACATGTCCCTCGGCCGCATCAAGGGCTTCTTCGCCTGGGGCCAGAACCCGGCGGTCGGCGGCCCGGGAGCGGCGGCGGCCAAGAAGGCCCTGGAACAGCTCGACTGGATGGTCGCCGTGGACATGGTCGAGACCGAGACGGCGGCCTTCTGGAAGCGGCCCGGCGCGGATCCGAAGAGCATCAAGACCGAGGTCTTCTTCCTCCCGGCCTGCGGCTCCTACGAGAAGGAAGGCACCATTACCAACAGCGGCCGCTGGGCGCAGTTCCGCTGGCAGGCCATCCCGCCGCTGGGCGACTCGAAGAGCGACCTCTGGATCTGCGACAAGCTCTTCCGGGCGATCCGCGCCGAGTACGCCAAGGGCGGGAAGTTCACCGACCCGATCCTGAAGATGACCTGGAACTACGAGGGCGGTCATGGAGACGAGCCGAACCTCGAGAAGATCATGCTCGAGATCAACGGCTATACCGTGGCCGACGGCAAGGCGCTGGCGAGCTTCGCCGGTCTCAAGGACGACGGCTCGACGGCCTGCGGCATCTGGATCTACGGCGGTTACTTCGCCGAGGACAAGGACCTCAAGGTGCCGAACTGCAAGCGCCGCGACCGGAGCGACAAGAGCGGCCTGGGACTCTACCCGAAGTGGTCCTTCGCCTGGCCGGTGAACCGGCGCATCGTGTACAACCGCGCCTCCTGCGACCCGGCGGGCAAGCCGTGGGATCCGAAGCGCGCCCTTGTGCAGTGGGACGGTAGGAAGTGGATCACCAACGACGTGCCGGACTTCGGCGCCGCCGACCCGCAGACGAAGGAGCCGATACCGCCCGACAAGAGCGGCAAGACCCCGTTCATCATGCAGCCGGAGGGCGTCAGCCGCCTCTTTGCCAACGGCCTGAAGGACGGCCCCTTCCCCGAGCACTACGAGCCGGTGGAGAGCCCGGTCAAGAACCTGCTCTCCAAGCAGCAGA
>JASEER010000048.1 GCA_030019475.1 Thermoanaerobacterales bacterium
TCGCGATCTTCCACGAGGACCAGGAGAAACAGGCGGCGATCAACAAGACCCACCGTTACGGGACGGCGCAGGTCCAAGCTTAGTTGCTTCTCCTGGACGGCGGCCGTTTTCCGACGGTCCCTGCATAAGTGTGGTTCTACTGCTGATAGGGGGGGCGGTTGCTTTCCGCCCCCCGTTTTGTTAGTATCAAAGAGGCGTTTAACCAGCTGGCGAAGGGGAGTGTGGATGTAGATGGCCGAGCCGGGACTTGAATTCGTCCCCGAGGGAATGGTCTCTTTCTATAATGACTTGCTGAGCCTGGAAGCCCCGGAAACCTCGGTGCAGATTCGGAACATGGGTAAGGAGCAGCGTGAGATGTGGGAAAACGGCATCCCGTTGCTTGTTGCCAATATGCCGCGAGTGGAGCCCGAGGATTTCTTCGCCACCATGCGCCGGGTGAAGGATGTCCTGGCCAAGCACCAGCCCGACCAGGCGGCGGAACTCGAAAAGACCATGGCCGCTATGCCCACGGACCCGGGCGAACGGGAAGTCTTTGTGGAGAGCGTCCTGCGGCGCCGGACCAACTGGTCCGAATACCTGGTGCAGCAGCGCGGGGTGGCGGAGGATGTTCTCGGCTTCCTGCTGAACCATACCGTAAAACCCTACCTGTCGCGCTTCGGCACCCTTGTCCGGGAGCAGGTTGACTTCGATACCTGGGGGCGGGGATACTGCCCGGTTTGCGGCGCGCAGGCGAACTTCGCCCGCCTATCCAAGGCCGTCGGCCGCCGTTACCTGCATTGCCCTCTATGTGAAACAGAATGGTGGTTCAAGCGTATCGGATGCCCGTTTTGCGACAACGAGGACCAGAAGGAGCTGCGCTACTTCACGGTTGAGGGTGACGAGCGGCATCGCGTTTACCTCTGCGAAAAATGCAAGGGTTACCTGAAGACGATCGACGAGAGCCGTTGCGGGGAGAACGAGAAGGCCTACCTGTTCTGGGAGGACGTGAAGACCGTCCACCTGGACCTTCTCGCCATGCGCGAGGGCTATGTGAACAAGGTCGCCGAAGGCGCAAATCAGTAGTCAGTCGTCAGTTGTCGGTCGTCGGGGCCGAGGCGGTTCGCTCCGCGAATCCTGGAAAAAACACTTTACAGGTCGGGGGCGGCTCGTCTATAATTATGGCAACAACGGACGGTCGAAGCCGTCCCCACCCGGTAGCGCACTTCTTACGGATGCAACCACGGAGGTTGGCCCGCCAAAGAGCGAGCGGCGTCTCCGTGGTTTTTATTATTCTTACGTGAGGAGGGGGAGAGAAAGAGTGCACATTCCGGACGGTTTCCTTGATCCCAAGACCTACATCGGCACGGCGGCCGCGGCGGCGCCGGTCCTGGCCTACGCTGTGCACCGGACGCGGCGGGAGCTGAAGGACCGGCAGGTACCCCTGATGGGCGTGATGGGCGCCTTCATCTTCGCCGCCCAGATGATCAACTTCCCGATCATGGGCGGGACTTCGGGCCACCTGATCGGAGCGGTCCTGGCCGCCATCCTCTTCGGCCCGTGGGCGGCCGTCCTGCTGATGACCACGGTGTTGGCCCTGCAGTGCTTCGTCTTCCTTGACGGCGGGGTGACCGCCCTCGGCGCGAACATCCTGAACATGGCCGTTATCGCGCCCCTGGTCGGCTGGGGTGTCTTCCGGTCGCTGCGCGGCCTGGGCATGGTGCCGGCAACCTTTGTCGCCTCCTGGGCCTCGGTGCTGGCCGCGGCGGCGGCGGCCTCCGTCGAGTTGGCGCTCTCCGGGCGGATCGGGCTCGGACTGAACGTCATCCTGCCGGCCATGCTTTTCTGGCACGTCTTCATCGGTTTGGGCGAAGGGCTGATTACGGGCGCCCTGGTGGCCTACCTGGGCCGGGCGCACACCGAGGTGCTGCCCCGCGCTGTGCGGGAGCCGGTGGGGGAGGAGGCGCGGGCGTCATGAAGAAGGCTTTCTGGGTGTTCCTGGTCGCCGCCCTGGTGGTCGGCGGGCTGCTCTCGCCATGGGCTTCGCCCGATCCGGACGGCCTGGAGAGGGTGGCTGAGGACAAGGGTTTCCTGCACCAGGGTGAGGGGCAGGAAGTGGTCAACTCTCCGCTGCCGGACTACAGTATTCCCGGTGTCGCCAACTCCCGGGTGAGCACGGCGCTGGCCGGGGCGGTCGGCACCCTCGCCATGCTCGCCGCCGGTTACGGTTTGGGCCGGGCTGTCCGGGCCCGGGCCGCCGGGGACGGCGACTCCTCGCACCGGTTGGAATCGTAAATCCGCGCTCCCTCCCGCCCCGAAGGAAAGCGCCGGTGATGGATGCTCCTCTTTCCCTGCGGAAAGAGGAGTCTCTTTTTGCCCGGGCCGACAGGTAGCTGGCCAGGGCCAGCAGGGTCGCCCCGCCCAAAATTATGTTTTTCCTCTATCCAACCATTGATTTATGCGAAAGGGCATCATTGGTTGTCTAAAGGTTATAGACCGTGGCCGCGTCAGGAACCTTCACTCCGTGGGCCTTGAGAAGCTCCACGGCGCGGTCGATGCCGCGGACCTTGAGGAGTACCAGGGCCGTTCCCGAGGAGTGGGAGACGAAGGCATAAAGATACTCGACGTTGACTCCGTTTTCATGGAGCAAATTCAGCACCTCGGACAGCCCCCCGGGCCGGTCGGGGATCTCGACGGCGATGACGTCGGTTTCGCTGACGGTGAACCCGGCGTCCTTAAGGGCGGCGTAGGCGCGCGCCGGGTCGTTGACGATCAGCCGCAGGATGCCGAAGTCCGAAGTGTCGGCGATGGAGAGGGCGCGGATGTTGATGCCCGCCTCGCCGAGCAGCCGCGTAACGGCGGCCAGTCGCCCCGACTTGTTTTCGAGGAAGATGGAGATCTGCTTAACACGCATGGGGGTAACCTCCTTCCCTTCCCAACTCTCAACTCTCAACTCTCAACTCCACCGTGCTTGATGACTTAATCCTTGTACACGTCGCGGCGGTCGACGACACGCTTGGCCTTACCCTGGCTGCGTTCAATGGTTTTCGGCTCGACAAGCTTGATCTTCACCGAGATGCCGAGGATGCTTTCGATGGCGCGCTTGAAGGCCTGCTCCAACCGTTCCAGCTCGCGGACCTCGTCGGCGAAGTACCTTTCGGAAACCTCCACCCAGATCTCCAGGTAGTCCAGCGGGCCGCTCCTGTCGACCACCAGCAGATAGTGCGGCTCCGCCTGGCCGGCCTCCAGCAGTGCGCTCTCCACCTGGGACGGGAAGACGTTGACGCCGCGGATGATCAGCATGTCGTCCGTGCGGCCCATTATCCGCTCCATGCGGACATGAGTCCGCCCGCAGGGGCAGGGTTCGTCATGGAGGATGGTCACGTCGCGGGTACGGTAGCGCAGGAGGGGGAAGCCCTCCTTGGTCAGGGTGGTGATCACCAGTTCGCCCTTTTCCCCGTACGGGAGAGGCTCTCCGGTCTCCGGGTCGATAATCTCGGGCAGGAAGTGGTCGTCCCAGACGTGCAGGCCCTGCTTGTAGGGGCACTCCATCGCCACCCCGGGCCCCATAATCTCGCTCAGGCCGTAGATGTCCATAGCGACGATGCCCAGCTTCTTTTCAATCTCCCGTCCCAGGTTGGTCGACCAGGGCTCGGCGCCGAAGATGCCGACCCGCAGGCGAAGCCGCGAGCGCTCCACCTCGAGGTCGTCGATGACCTCGGCCAGGTGCAGGGCGTAGGACGGGGTACAGGCCAGGGCGGTCACGCCGAAGTCCCCCATCAACATCACCTGGCGCCTGGTGTTGCCGACCGACATAGGGATGACGGTGGCTCCCACTTTTTCGGATCCGTAATGGAGTCCGAGGCCCCCGGTAAAGAGGCCGTAGCCGTAGGCATTCTGAATGACGTCGTCGGCACCGACACCGGCGGCCGAGAGGGAACGGGCCATCACCTCGGACCAGGTTTCGATATCGGCCCGCGTATAACCTACGACGGTCGGCTTGCCGGTTGTCCCGGAGGAGGCATGGATACGGACGATATCCTTCAAGCGGGCGGCAAACAGGCCGAAAGGATAACTGGCACGGAGGTCGTCCTTCGTCGTCAAGGGCAGTCGCGGCAGGTCGTCCAGGCTCTTGATGTCCCCGGGACGCAGGCCGTGTTCGCGGAGCGCCCGTTGGTAGTGGGGTACCGTTTCGTACACACGCCGCACCAGGGCCTGTAACCTCTCCAGCTGGATTTTTCGGCGCTCGCCCGCCGGTAGGCATTCCATTTCCCGGGTCCAGTACACTGGGTCTCTACCTCCTCGTCTCCTAGTTTCTTTTATCGATGACCCGGCGTGCTTTGCCCGTGGTTCGTTCCAGGGAACGGTATTCGACGAGTTTCACGCGCGGGGTCAGGCTCAGGACGGCCTGCAGGCGGTTGCGCACGGCGGCTTCCAGCACCTCCAGGTCACGGTATTCGCCCGTAAAGTAATCGGCCGCCAGTTCCACCTGGACCTCCAGGTCGTCCAGGAAGTTCTTCCGGTCGACCACCATCAAGTATTCCGGGCCGACACCGGGGATGTCGCTGATGACCTCGGCGACCTGGGACGGGAAGACGTTGACGCCGCGAATGATCAGCATATCGTCGGTACGCCCGCTTGTCCTCTGCATTCTTACGGTGGTCCGGCCGCAGGCGCACGGAGCGTAGTCGAGGCGGGTAATGTCACGGGTACGGTAGCGCAAAAGCGGCAGGGCCTCTTTCGTCAAGGTAGTGATGACCAGTTCCCCTTCCTCTCCGGGGGGCAGGGGTTCCCCGGTTTCCGGGTCGATGATTTCGGGGATAAAGTGGTCCTCTGCGATGTGCATTCCGCAGGCCAGATGGCATTCCCCGGCGACGCCGGGGCCCGTCAACTCGCTCATCCCGTAGTTGTCGGTGGCTTTCATTCCCCATCGCCGCTCGATGGCGGCGCGCATACCCTCGGACCATGGCTCGCCGCCGAAAAGACCCAGGCGAACCCTGAGATGGCGCGGGTCGATGCCCGTTTCCTCCATCTGTTCGGCCATGTAGAGGGCATAAGAGGGGGTGCTCACGAGGGCCGTCGTGCCAAAATCCTGCATCAGCCGGATTTGCCGGGCGGTGTTGCCGGCCGAGGCCGGGATGACGGTCGCCCCGACGCGCTCGAGACCGTAGTGAAGGCCGAAGCCTCCTGTGAAAAGGCCGTAGCTGAAACAGATCTGCACGGTGTCGCGGGGAGTGACGCCGGCCAGGATGGCTACGCGTGCGACGAGGTCGGACCAGGTGGCGAGGTCTTTTCTCGTGTATCCGACGACGGTCGGCCGCCCGGTGGTCCCGGAGGAGGCGTGGATGCGCACCAGCTTCTCGCGCGGTACGGCAAAAAGGCCGAAGGGGTAATTATCACGCAGGTCGGCCTTGGTGGTGAAGGGCAGAAGACGGATATCGTCAAGGCTCTTAATGGCATTGGGTTTAAGGCCCCGTTCCCCCAACAGGCGGCGGTAAAAGGGCACCTGCTGGTAAACGCGGCGTACCACCGTCCGCAGCCGTTCCAGTTGCAGCCGTTCCAGGTCTTCACGGGGCAGGGTCTCAATGCGGTCCCAGATCATAAAGTCCCTTTTCCTTCCTGCACAGAATGGCAATGGATAAATATCGACTTGGATTCGCCGTCGGTCATCCTGCTCCTGCAAACCAGTTCGATTAAGCCGACTTAACGGGCGAACAACCGCTCGAATTCCTCCGGCGAGGTGTAGCCGTTGACCCGCCAGCGGTGAACCATGGTCGGAGCGCCGGTCAGCTCGGCCGGTCCCGGGACGGTGGTAAAGGCCAGTTCATATCCCGCCCGCTCGACCATCTCCGCGATCTCGGCGTTGAAGTCGCCGTAGGGATAACAAAAGTAACGGACAGGCAGGCCCAGTGTTTCCTCCAGAGTAATGCGGGAGGTGCTGATTTCATCCCAGGCGACCGCGGGAGGGACCCGGGTCAGGCGGGGATGGTTGAGAGTATGCGAGCCGATCACCCAGCCTGCATTGGCCAGGTGCAGGAGCTCTTCCCGGTTCATCATCCCATTCGGTGGCTGCGTGGCGGCATCGAAGGAATTGGTCTTGCCGATGGTGTTGGCGACGACGAAGACGGTCGCCGTAAAGCCGTTCTCCTTGAGGATGGGAAAGGCATAAAGATAATTATCCCGGTACCCGTCGTCGAAGGTGATCAGAACAGGCCGCAACGGCAATTCCAGATCTCCGCGCATGGCCGCCGCCAGGTCCGCCGGGGTGATGCTGACATACTCCTGGCGGCGAAGGTAAGCCATCTGCCGGGCAAACTGGCGGGGGGTGACCCTGAGCCCTTTCCCGCCAGCCTGCCGGAAAGGACTGACCTTGTGGTACATCAGGACGGGAACGGAATCGCCGGTGGGCGCAGCCGCTTCCGGGGCGGGCCGTTTCCCGCCGGTGGCCGTGACGGCGAAAATCAGGGCGACGGCCAGGCAGATGCCGATGGGGAGCAACACCTGCTTCGGGATAGAGGTGCCGGAGCCAGCCAATGCTTTCCCCCCTGGATGAAACGTCATCCCTCCGGGACGACGACTATATTCGATGTCCAACGCCGTTTTCCCCCCGATTCTTACAGGATGGAATGGGTTATTTGCTCCCGGTCGAAAGAAGTTATGTTCAATTTGATCAGAGGTGCTATAATATTGGCAATATTCGGTCATTTGGCATTGGCTATTTAGCAGCGGGAGGTTGGGGAGCGATGGAAAACTATGACGTAACCATCGTCGGGGCGGGGCCTGCCGGCCTCACGGCGGGGATTTACGCCTCGCGAAGCGGTTTACGCACGCTATTGTTGGAACGGGCGGTACCGGGGGGGAAGGTGCAGATTACCGAGCGGATAGAAAACTACCCCGGCTTTGCGGCCGGAATAGACGGCCCGGCGTTGATCTCCCAGATCAAGGCGCAGGCCGAGCGGTTCGGGGTGGATATCAGGCGGGCGAACGTCACCGGCCTGCAGCCCGACGGCGGCGGGTTCAGGCTCAAGGCAGGGGGGGAAGATATCGCCGCGCGCACGGTCGTCATTGCCACCGGAACGGGACCGCGGCCCCTCGGTGTTCCCGGTGAAGCCCGCCTGGAGGGACGGGGCGTTTCCTACTGTGCGGTCTGCGACGCCGATATTTTCCGCGGCCGGGACATCGCCGTCGTGGGAGGAGGAGACTCCGCGATTAAGGAGGCTTTGTACCTCGCGCGCTATGCCCGCTCGGTCAGGGTCATCCACCGCCGGGGGGAACTGCGTGCCGCGAGGGTTTTGCAGGAGCGGGCGTTTGCCACTCCGAACCTCAGTTTCGTCTGGCAAACGGTGGTGGCCGAGGTAACCGGCAGCGATTGGGTCGACGGCGTGGTGGTGAGGAATGTCGCTTCCGGAGACCTGGACCGCCTGCCGGTCGAGGGGCTGGTCGTCTTCGCCGGAAACCGGCCCCACTCCCGCCTGGTAGAGAACCTGGTGGATCTGGACCACCTTGGCTTCATCATCACCGATGAAGATATGGGCACCCGCACCCCGGGGCTTTTTGCGGCCGGAGACGTGCGGCGGAAGTCGCTGCGGGACATCGTGACCGCCGTGGCCGACGGGGCCCTGGCCGCCCTGAATGCCCAGCGACACATCATGCGCCAAAAGCACACCCTTGCCTCCTGAACTCTCTCTTTCGCGGGCCGCCATCGCCCGCCGGTTCATCGCCGTTTGGGCCGGGTATTTTCCGTTGGCGTCCTCCAGGCAACCTTTCACCGTCTTTTTCTTCCGCCCTTGCCTGGTGGCGTGTATAATCCAGGAAAGAGAGTTTTGAATTATCTATCAATTTTAGCCCATTGTAAGGGGGATGGACCGTGGCTGTCAGGAAGGACACCACCATTGATACCCTGCTCGAGGAAAACCGTATTTTCTATCCCGACGAAAGCTTTACCGCCCAGGCCAATGTGCAGGACAAGGATATCTACGCCCAGGCACGCGCCGACCGCCTTGGTTTCTGGGCCGCCCAGGCCGAACACCTGGAGTGGTTCCGGAAGTGGGACCGGGTCCTGGACTGGAACCCGCCGTTCGCCAAGTGGTTTGTGAACGGCAAGCTCAACGTCACCTATAACTGCGTGGACCGTCACCTGAAAACCTGGCGGAAGAACAAGGCGGCCATCATTTTTGAAGGTGAGCCGGGAGACAGCCGGGTGCTAACGTACTGGGACCTCTACCGGGAGGTCAACCGCTTCGCGAATGTCCTCCGGGGCCTCGGGGTAGGCAAGGGTGATCGTGTAGCCATCTACATGCCTATGATCCCGGAACTGGCGATCGCCATGCTCGCCTGCGCCCGTATCGGGGCACCGCACAGCATCGTCTTCGGCGGCTTCTCGGCGGAGTCGCTGCGCGACCGGATCAATGACGCCGGGGCGAAACTGCTGATCACGGCCGACGGCGGCTGGCGCCGGGGAAAGATCGTCCCGCTGAAGCATAATGCCGATTCCGCCGTGGCCGAGACGCCCAGTATCGAGCATGTCCTCGTGGTGCGGCGTACCGGGCAGGAGGTGCCGATGCAGGAGGGTCGTGACCTTTGGTACCAGGACCTGGTCAGGGACGCCGAGGCGTACTGCCCATGCGAGGTTACGGATGCCGAGGATATGCTCTTTATCCTTTACACCAGCGGGACCACCGGCAAGCCCAAGGGCGTAGTACATACAACCGGGGGCTACCTGGTGGGGACTTCGGCCACGCACCGCATGGTCTTTGACATTAAAGACAGCGACGTTTACTGGTGTACGGCCGACATCGGCTGGATCACGGGGCACAGCTACGTGGTCTACGGACCCCTGGCCAACGGGGCCACGACCGTGATGTTTGAAGGCGCTCCCGACTGGCCGGACCAGGGCCGTTTTTGGCAGATTTGCGAAAAGTACGGGGTGAGTATCTTTTACACCGCCCCGACGGCGATCCGTTCCTTTATGAAGTGGGGCCGGCAGTGGCCGGCGAAACATGACCTTTCCAGCCTTCGCCTGCTCGGTACGGTAGGCGAGCCGATCAACCCCGAGGCCTGGATGTGGTATCACCAAAACATCGGCCGGGAGAAATGCCCCATCGTGGATACCTGGTGGCAGACCGAGACCGGCATGATCATGATCGCCCCGCTGCCGGGGATTACCCCGACCAAGCCGGGATCGGCCACCGTGCCTCTGCCGGGGGTCGAAGTCGATATCGTCGATAAGGAAGGCAACCCGGTGATGCTGGGCCAGGGAGGTCTCCTGGTCATCAAGGAACCCTGGCCGGCTATGCTCCGTACCGTTTACGGCGACGACCAGCGCTACGTCGATCAGTACTGGAGCCGCTTCAACGGCCTCTACTTCGCCGGTGACGGCGCGCGCCGCGATTACCACAGCTACTACTGGATCCTCGGCCGCGTCGACGATGTTATCAACGTCGCCGGCCACCGGTTGAGCACAATGGAGGTCGAGAGCGCCCTGGTTGACCACCCGGCGGTGGCCGAAGCGGCGGCGATCGGCAAGAACCACGCCATCAAAGGGCAGGCGGTGTCGGTGTTCGTAACCCTGCGGGCCCGCGCCTTTGCCGATCTGAAGAGCGGCGCCCGCACGCGGGCCGAGCTCCAGGATGAGCTGAAGGCTCACGTGGTCAAGAAGATCGGGGCCATCGCCCGCCCGGACGACATCTTCTTTACGGCGGAGTTGCCCAAGACCCGCTCCGGCAAGATCATGCGCCGCCTCTTACGGGACATCGCCGAGGGACGCGCCCTGGGTGACACCACCACCCTGGCCGATCCGGCCGTGATCGCCGAACTCAAACAAAAGTACGAGAGCCAGGAGTCGTAGGAGGATCGGGTCGGTAGGGGTCGTCCTCAGGGGTGCGGTTGTCACCTTTAACGTCGCCCTCGGGGGGATGAAAGGGATCACCTTCGCCCAGGGCTTCCCGTACCGGGTGAAAATATTCGCCATCGGAACCTGTAATAAACGTAGGAATATTAAGACTTGTTTGAAAGCAATACCCGTGCTATACTTACCCCGAGAGTTGAGGTACCCTTGCAGGTATACACGGTGAGGAGAGGATGGCGACGGGCGATGCCCTGGATGGCAGGTAACGTCGTAAGAAACCTTCTTCACGGACCGGTTACCCGTCCCTACCCCGCAGCGCGGCGCGAACCCTTTGCCGGGACACGCGGGAAGATCGCCTTTGAGGCCTCGAAATGCGAGTTCTGCGGGGATTGCGAGCGGGTTTGCCCCTCGCAGGCGATCATCCTTGATACCGTCTGGGATCAGGGGGACGGAGGCCACGAAACAACGTGGGTACGTATTTACCGGCCGCTACTCTGTATCTTTTGCGGGGTGTGCGTCGAGATCTGCGCGTACGGGGCCCTGACCATTGAAGAGGAACACCTGCCACCGACGGACCACAAAGTGGACGAACGGGGGTATATCCAATCCTGGTAGCCGTATCGACCCGGGAATGCCGCCGGAAGGCCAACCCTTTCATCAGAGGTTGCCTTCCGGTTTCATTTTGGCCCCCGACTTCGACAGGTGGCAGGACTGGGCCCCGGGAAGAGGGAATACAGTCAGGGAGAAAAGATTACGGGGGGAGAGGGGGCCTAAAATGGACGTTGATCAGGCGCTCAAGGTACCCCTCGAGGACGAGGGCTGGGTAAGCAAGGTCTTGATCGGCGGGGCCCTAACCTGGTCCCGATCACGGTGCCGGTTTGGTCTTGCCCATGGCCCCGGCGCACTACATGGCGACCGGACGGGCGGTGTGCCCCTTTGCCTGGGACATCCTACGCTTAATAGGACGAAGCCCCGGAAACTATATCGTAAGCTGGATTGTAACGTTCGGCCTTTCTCTACCGTCGGCTTAATCGGCGCGATACCGTTTCTCGGCTTTTTCCTTGCGGTGTTCGCCGGCTTCTACACGATACTCGTCGGGGCCGTCCTCTTCGGCGAGACCTACACCCGGGCGGCGAGCACCCTGGAACAGGTATAATCGTGGATAACACCGGCAGGTGTGGAATCCGCCGGTGCAGGATTTGCTTGCAGTGAGCAAGCGAAGGAGGCTCAACGGACGATGGCGTTCGCCCGGGGAAACAGGTCCGGGGTCCTGGAGAAGGTAAACGCGGCCCTGGCGGGCGAGGGCGTGGATGACCTTTTTCACCCGTCGCTGGTCCTTGTTACGGCGGGTGCCGCCGCGAACAGGGATGAGGCGGTGGCGATGGCCACCGTGGCGGGGCTGGTGAGCCGTTTTGCGGCCCTGCACCGGTCCGTGCCGGAGAGCGGGGTTCATGCGGCTCCAAGGGTGCTTTACGGGGACCATGCCCTGGCGCGCGTTTTCGCGCTCCTGGCGGAGTATCCGCGATGCGGCGGTTTGCCGCTTATGGCCCGGGCGATTAAAACGATGGCCGAGGGGGCGATGGCCGACCTGGCGGCACGGTTTACCGGGGAGCAGACGGAAGCCGATTACGTTTCACGGATGGGTCGGCTGTCGGCCGTCTTTACGGCTGCATGTTGCCAGCTCGGCGGCCAGGTGGCGCGGGCCCGGCCGGGTACGCTGAACGCCCTCTGGCGGGCCGGGTACGCCCTCGGGCTGGCCCGGGCGGCGGCTGAAGAGGTTCAGGACTGGCTGGCCTGGATGAAGGGATGCGGAAGTGCACCGCGTCTTGGTGAGGGCATACTGGGGCTGCCCGAGATTTACATGCTGCAGGACAAGATACACGGTCCCCTGTTGACGGCGATCCTGGCGGCCCGCCGGTTGGCGGAGGGGGACCTGCGCGCCGTGGCGCGCGGCCTGATGGCGTGCGGAGGATTGGATCGCGCCCGTACCTTTGTCCGGAGGCATTTAGCCCAGGCGCAGCACGCGTTGGACGATACGGCGGCCGTCAACTGCCGGCTGGCGGAAATGATTCGCGTCTAATCCCGCCCGCAAAAACATAATTGATACCCCCCCCTTTACATGGCATATTTGAGCCTTCGTGCATATTATGGAGCATCAAGGCCTTCGTGGTATCACTAAATGACCTTTAAACGGCGTAACGCACTGCAAAGCTGGTACAGCGCGCGGGACCCCAAACCGGCCTCGCGGAGGAGGGCGGCCGCCGTGTCTTGCAGCCCCTCGCGCCTGACCTTCGGATCGGATAGATAAAGGGCGGGCAGGCCACGGACCACCATCTGGTGAAAGCCGGGCCGCGGAAGGGAACCCGCGGCCGCCAGCGCCCGCCGCAGGAAAAGGAGCATGCGCGCCTCGGCCGTTTCGGGGGACGGATAGTAGGAAACAAAGTTCAGGTCACCGCCGTCGCGATCCTCGGCCTGGTCGATAAAGTAGTCGAGCAGGATGTGGAGGCCGGCGATCCAGGGAAAATAGACCCCGGTGATCGCTCGAACATCCCGGTCGGTCAGCCCGGGCCGCGCCGCGGCGGCGAAAAGGGCGAACATGCCCAGGGTTGAGCCGCTGGCGGCTGCGAATTCCCACCAGTAGAGGTCGGGATAGCGGGCCTTATACGTCTCAAACCAGCTGGTGAGCAGCGGAAGGCGCCGGTCAACTTCGGTATGCTTGTAGACCTGGAGGTCGGCGTAGAGACCGACCAGGTGTTTCACCTCGGCCTTAGCCGCCGGGTAGGAAGGCAGGGCACGCAGGACGCTGCGGCATTCAACAACCAGAGCCCGCAGGTAACCGCCGTCGTCCCGGAGCGGGTAGCGGGCGTAGAAGTCGCCTATCGGTTCATCGGGGTCCACCGCGCAGAGCATCGCCCGGTGGAGATGGCGAAAGGCCCCCTGGTCCTGGCAGCCCGCCCGGTCGCAGAGGTTGTCCAGATAATCGCTTATGGTCTGAAGGGCGACAATCAGCCGCACCAGGTCGCGGCGCAACGCTCCGTAGTAGAGGGCATAAACGGCCCCGCCCTGGCAGTGGAAGCGCTTGTAACGGATGCTGAGCGTGGCCTGCCGCGCCAGTTCCTTTTCAGGACAGGCGGTGAGACGGGCCCGCCACCGCGAAAGCTGGCGGTTTACCTCCGGCAACAGCCCCGAAAGGATGCGGCCGACGGTAGCCAAGGGGGAGGGGGGTTGCCGCTTGACAAGGGACAAGCCGCCAAGACCTCCTGCAACACGGGCCAAAGGTCTTCCAGGCTTTACAAGCCTGTCGTCCGGTGTGGCCGTGCGAAGAACTTGTAAACGCCGTGTTTCTCCGGCAACTGCCGGTCAACGGCGACTGCCTCTAGTCTGCTTCACTGGGGTCCTTGGAATGCTTTAGCATATGTTCGGTCGGCCGGCGGCAGACTAAATCGGCAAATAGGGCTGTAAGAGGGGGCGAAAATGCAGCTGGACCATCTGGTGGCGCTTGGGCCGGCTTTATCGGCCCTGGCCTCAAGCCTGTTGGCCTTTTTGACCTTTTTTACCGTCCGCGCCTCAAGGGCTATGGCCCGTGAAATGTATGAGACCCGGCTGGCGCAGTTTCGCCCGGTGCTGTACCCGGTTCTCCGGCGCGAAGCGGGTACTTTGCTCCTGCACTTAAGGAACGTGGGGCCGGGCCCGGCGATGGA
>JASEER010000049.1 GCA_030019475.1 Thermoanaerobacterales bacterium
GTTAACTTCCGCAGTGCTCATCGGCCCCACCCCCTTTCGGACCCCCGGCAGGTGGAGCCAACGCACCGATATCCCCCAAGGCTAATATACTACCACATTAGATGCAGGGCCGGGATCTCTCCCGGCCCCCTTTGCTCTCTTAGCCTACAACTCGAACCCCATTGCCCTCGCTGCGTTGCGGTCGTCCGTGACCGCCACTGGGCGGAGAAGCTCCAGGGTTCTTTCTCCCCTGGCGATCTCCTCGCGCAGGGACACCTCCCGGATGTTCGAGACGGCGACTCGGAAGGTCTCCACCTCGCCCACCACGCGGGCATCCCAAATCGTGTAGGTCAGCTTATCCACTGTGCATCTCCTTCCTTGGTCATAAGGCAATGGTCAAGACCCAGTGTCCGTTGCTGTCTTTGACGATTCCTCGACTCTCGGTGGGATGCCGCCGCGCCCGGCGTTCAAGCGCCCGCGCGGCGGCGACCACGGAACGATGGAAATTGTGCTTTCGAGACGGAACCAGGCGTTCAGTTCCATCTGCGATCCAAATCGCATAGAACATCTTCATGCGGCGCACCTCCTTTGATTCGCCGCCTCAAGCACCAGGTTCAGGCACTTCTCCACGTCCGCCAGGACGCGGAAGATGGCCTTAAGGGCCTGCTGCGGATCCTCGCCGGCGTAGCTTCGCACGTAGTTCCACGAATGCTTGTGGTACACCTGGATGCCGTATAATTCGCAGAGTGTCGCCGCGAACACCTCCGCCACGATCTCCTGTTCCGGCACCTGACCGCCCTGGAGCGGGCGGAAGGTGGCGTGCACGGCGTGGCCCAGTTCGTGGAACCAGGTCTTCACGTCGTGCGTGTGCAGGACGATCTTCCGGCCGTTGCGCCAGGTGAAATAGCCGTAGGCGTTTCCATCCCCCGGCTCGTAGATGACTTCCTCGACCCCGAATTGCCGTGCTATGTTGTACAGCGGCGGCAGTTCGGGCGGCGCATAGTCCGGTTCCGGGAGCGGGTCACCTTCAGTGTCGTCCAGGCGGAAGACCGGGACTTCCCGGAAACCGATAACCACCCGGCGCTCTTCCTCGTACTCCTCGCCCGTTTCCTCGTCGGTGACTTTAACAGTCTTTGTCTTCGTCACGGGCGCGAAGATATAAAACGCCTTTTCGCCTTTGCGCACCCGTCTGCCAACATCCTGCCACTGCTTAAAGCCTCTGGCATCGTCCGTGCCGGCGGCAAGCGCCAGCAGACGGTTACCCAGGCTCCAGCGGTCAATCGGGCGCTCCGTGCCCGGTTTGGGCTTAATCATCGTCCGGGCCACGGCGGCGGGCAGGTCGCCGCTCTCGAACATTTCAAGGAGGCGGCTTAAGGCCGCCTTTGCTCTTTCGGTCGCCCTCTCGGTGTTCATTCCTGCGGGACGGGCCTTTCCCGGCCCGCCCCATCCCTCCTTTCAGTGGAATGGTTCGGGCCGGAATTAGCTCTCTACGCCCCTAAGTGCCTGGCACAAGCGGCCGCCACAGCCTGGGCAAAATCAAGGCCTTTGAAGGTTTTCCCCAAAAACACCGGCTCAGCCTGACAGATCGGAGGATCCAAGTCTGGTCGGAGCACCAGGGCGTCCACACGAATATAATGTCCTTCACTGGTGCCCGTAACAGCGTAACAGGCGAGCCAGCGGTACCGGGGAAACTCCGCCTCGTATTTCGGCCGGATAAAGCTGTCCAGGTACACTATGTGAAAGCTCTCTTCCGGAAGCAGGTTTTCCGCCTTCAGCCTCTCTTTCAGTTCGCTGAAAACCTCTCCGACCGGCCGGTTTCCGATGTGCCTCACGTACCCGGGGTTCTTGGGGTCCGGTTCAAACAAGTAGATCTCGATGGGCTTGACGGGATCGCTACTATTCAAGTCAGCATATCTCACGTACACCTTCATGTTCGGCGGGGCGGTTTTCAGCCCGCCCCACTCACCTCCTTAGGCTAAAACACGAGCGAAGCGGGCCAACGCCTTCAAAACCTACAGCATTTCCGGCACGTGAGAAGCCATGCCGTTTTCTTCCCAGTTGGTTCCGAAGAAACCCCAACAACTGTCAATCATATTGCCTTCTTCATCCTCTAGGACGAATCCGTACACGTCCCCTTGGAGCCACTGGTTGTACTCTTCCACTTCGGCCTTGAGCGCGGCAATCACGCGGTGGCGCATCTTCCGGGTGATGCGCTTGACGCCATATTCTTCCCGCACTTTTTCTTTTGTCACGTAGATCCAACCGACTTGACCGCTGTCCCAGGGACAACTAAAGCCGGTGGTGTTCATCGCAAGGCCGCTGTGGTCGTACAGATATAGCGGGAGGATGATGGCCTTATCCTCGCGCACGTCATCGACGAACTGTTGAGGATTGGTGTAATGGTGCTTATCCCCCAAGTTGTAACGTCGGTGGAAGCACACCATCGTCCCCAGGTTATCCCACTCACGAGGGCTCAGACAGTTCTCGTCGTACAAGATTCTTAGAATACGGTCACCTTTCTTGATTTCCTGGAATTGCACCACGCTGACGGGGCGGGCTCCCGGCCCGCCCCATCCCCCCTTTCGGTAAGATGGTTTGGGCCGGTTGGCCTCAAAATGAGAAGCGGCCAGTTGATCTGGGCCGCTTCCAAAGCTCACCTGTTTTGTCTTACGCCCTGCTATTTGCGGTAGGCTTCCCTGCGATGCCTGATTTCGGCGATGTGAACCTCCTTGACCTCAAATCGGTACCGGAAAGTCACCCGCCAGTCGCCTACCCGCAACCTGTACCTTCCCTTGTACCCCTCCAGCTTTAGGATATCACCCCGGGGCGGGAAGGTACGCAAGCCGCTCTCAATAGCTCTTCTAACCCTTATCTGCAGGCTTCTTTCCAAGTGCTTTAGCTGCTTGATGGCCCTGGGTGAAAAGACTATCTCAAATTCCAAGCTCTTTCCAGACATCTTCAGCCTTCACACCCTTGCCGGCGTCGATTTCGGCAAGCGCCTCCTCGATCTCCGCCGCCTCTTCCGGCGTGATCCCCTCGGTCGGCCAGGCCATGGACTCCAGGATGACCCAGAGGGCCTGAACCTGCTCGTCGGTAAGCCGGTCGATCAGGGCTTTAACGTGCTCGCGCGGTATTGACATGGGAATCACCTCAAGGCCATTGTAACCCAAAGCGGCCACCCTTACCACTCCCTTCGGATCAAGGAACCCGCGCCCCGGCCGATGGCCGGGGCGTGTCTCTCGCGTTTTACGCCACTCGTGCATCCAGAGCAATGAATCCTTTATCGCCGTGGCGGCCTTTAACTTCGACCTCGCGGCCGACAGCACCGGCCAGAGTCTGGCCGACCCCGTTCTTGCCGTAGACAGCGATCTTCCCGCCATCGTCCAATTCACAGAAGGCCCGGATCGTCCCCGCGGACTTGCCGGCGCGGACCTCCAGAACAGTCGCCCGGAGGGTTTCCAGCCCGCCCGGATTCGCCGCAGTTCCGGCCGGGGTGGCCGGAGAGGCATCCGCCGCCGGGGCTGGAGCCTCATCCTTCTGGGCCTCGTCGGATGCGGTCACACCCGCGTAGGCCGTCAGGACATTCTCGGCGTCCTCAGCGTGTCCGGTGTTCAGAAGCGCCGTAACCAGGGCCACAACCTGCTCGTCGGCCTTGGCCCGAAGCCGCAGGCTTTCGAGGGCGGCGTCCAGAGCACGCAGGGCATTCCGATGAGCCTCGATCTTACCCTGGAGTTCCTGGTACCGCCCGTGCGCCGCAAGCCGGCGCACTTCCTCGAACTCCCGCATGGCGGCGTTGGCGTAGACGGGCTTGCCTTCCCGGTTACGCTCGGCCGCCACCTGGCCCGCAACCTGGATCTCGATCCTCTTGGACTCGTCCAGGCCGTTGTGCAGGGCGTCGGCCGCCTCGCCGCGCTTCAGAACAAGCTCCTCGGCCTTCGCCGGGGTCTCCCCCATTCTCTTCACGATTTCGCTCAAGATCCGCATCATGTTCGCCCATCTCCTTTCCCGCGTTGTGCGGATGTTTTATTCAAGGCCGTCCGGCCTTTGCTCCCTTTTTGAAAGCCGGGTGGGCACGTGGGATGCGTGCCCACCCGGTGGGCGGCGGTGCCCGGCACTCTTTCAGCCGTGTCGCCACCTGTATCTCCCTGGCCCCCGGTGCCTGGCGCTATTTCAGCCATGACGGGAAACCCGTTGCAGGGAAGGGAAGGGGGTTGTATGAAAAAAGAAAGACCCCGAATAAATCGAGGTCTATCTCTCAAACAAAGGGACAAAGCTTGCCCGGCCAAGCCGGGGATGGTAAAAGCTTGCCGCCTCAAAGGCGGGACGGTAAAAGCTTGCCCGGTCAAACCGGGGAGAACAGGGGTCACACACCCCTTACCAACAAGATAGCATACCGTCCCGCCGCGTCAAGAGGAAATCAGGAAATTTCTCAAGAAATTTTTCGGGTCCTCAAGCATTCCTTGAGAGGTCTTTCCCGCAGGTCTTCCAGGACACAGTAGAAGTCCCCGAACCGCACCTGGGCGCCCGCCGCCGCCACCCGGTAGGCCCCGGCCGGAAAGGAGACGTTTCCGCGCTCATACCGGCCGCCGGCTTCCTCGGCCCGGGCCGCGAACCAGGCCAGGACCTCCTGCGTGTCCAGGTCGAACCCGGTCCCGTCCACGGCCCAGAACTCAACGCCCCGCAGGCGAACCGGCGCCGCCCGGCTGGCGCCGCGCAGGTGTCGCAAGGCCTTCGCTAAGTCCCCGGCACGTAGTCCAGTCCCCACGGTCAGGGCGGCGAAGGGCGTCGGCCCGACGCGGGTCAGGAACTCGTACACGCGGGCGGCCTTCGGGGACGTTATGAACCCGAGCATCGGGCATCACCCCTACCACCCGCGCAGGCGCAGGCGTAGCTTTCGGTTGCCCCGGTCGAAGGTCGCCACGGCGCAGGTCACGCGGTCACCCGGGCGTATCTCCCCCACGAGGGGGTAGGGTGCGATTCCCAGTATGCCCGGGGTTAACTCGGGCTCCACGTAGACGATCCTCGCGGTCCCGGCCCTCGTCTCGCGCACCGTGTAGACCGTACCGGAAATGATACTGCCCCGTCTAAAGTCCGCGCGCTCCCACGGGTCCGGCCGGGCGTCCCGCACCGAAAGGACAGGCAGTCCGTCCTCGGCCAAGGCCTGCACCTTCGCCCTCAGGATTTCCCCGACCCGATATTGCCGGTTCAATGCCTGTGACAACCGCAACGCCGCCCGGACCTCCGGGATCTCCACCACCACCCCGCCGCCGATGTCCACGAGCAGCCGCGGAGGCTTGCCGTTCTCCCGATCGCGGCCGAGTATCGCCCGCACGGAGCACTCCAGGACCTGGCCCGTATGCGTGTCCAGCCTGGTCCGGGCCTCCTCGACGGCCTCCCGTCGCGAGCAAGCCACGAGCCCGAGGGTCCGGTCCAGGCCCTTCACTTTCACCCGGATGTCCTGCCCCACGAACCGCCTCATCAAAGACTTGTCCACCCCCGCCTCAGCGGCCGGGACGAGTCCGCGTGCGCCGTCGAGGTTCGGGAACGCCAAAATCCATGTCGGCACACCGTCGGGATAGTCCAGAGCGCCCACCCGGGCGGTGAGAACCGTCCCGCGTTCCTTGGCCTGAAACAGCGTCTCCCACTGGTCGGCAGGAACTTGATAGCTCTCGGGTTTCAGCATTTGAATCTCTCCTTTGCGAAGGGTTTCCCGCATGTCAGATGATCCCGCATACTTGCATCGTCAGCACGGTGAATAAAAGGCTTGCCGGGCCCTCGATAAGCCCCGTCCCCGTCCGCACGGGTCCCCGGATATGGTTGAACCGCGCCAGCCGGCCCGGCAGGGCCACCGGCGCGAACGGGGTCACGCCGGAGAGGGTCAAGCCGTCCAGCGGCAGGTGAGACAGCCCGCCGGCCAGGGCATAGGCGCCAACCAGGGCCGCCGTCGCCAAGCCCGCCGGGGCGGCCAGGACGAATGCCAGAACCGCGATCCCCGCACAGAACCAGACGGTGTGCGTTATCCCCCGGTGTCCGGCCAACGCGGAGATGACCACCGCCAAGATCGGCACCCTCCGCCCGAGCAGGCTCCCTGGGTGGTCGATGTCCGGCAGCAGCCCGGCTATCGCCCCGACGCCGGCTCCGAGCAAAGGTTCGCCCGCCGCCAAGCCGACCAAAGCACCCGCAAAAGCGCCGGCGGCGGCGTGCGTCACGCCCATCATGGCGCACCGCCTCCCGCTTTGCGCAAATGCACGCCCTGTGCGAGATGGCTGCGTGACACGGTGAAGTGGTAACCCGCCGGAGCGCGCAGGATGACCAGCCGGTCCGTGGCCTGGACCACCGTCCCTCGCGGGGCATACCCATCCCAGGGAGATGGGTTTTTCAGCCTCCACTCAACCTTCACGAAATCCCCGACCCGGATGCCGTCAACGACGTTCATCGGCACCCCTCCATCCCGCCGCCGCAAAGAGAGCGGCAGCCAGGAATCCCAGCAGACCGCCGACAAGAAAACCAACAGTGAAGCTCACATGTGACCACCTCCTGAAAAAGAAAGGCCCGGATCTCCCGGGTCTTCAGCCGATCCCCAATCTCGCCGCGGCTTCGGGGTCATACTCCTCTTCCACTTCCCCGAGTTTCCCAGTTTTCACCTTCGCCTTTCCCCCTCGCGTCCGTTCGGGGTCCTTTGGTGTTTCACCGCCCGCGGGGAACGGAGGCAGTTGCACCCCCTGGAGCACTTCCGGGAGCACTTCCTCCGCCCGGGCCTTTCCGGCCGCCGCGATCTCCGGGTACTGCGGCAGCTCCGTCCATGCCAGCTTTTGCAGATAGATGGGCCGCTTGCCGCGCAGGACGACTATGCTGTCGTCCTCCGGCATCTGCATTACTTCCCAGGGTGACATGATCTTCACGTTCTTCGTGCTCTCGCGCCGCTTGATCTCCAGGGCGTCCCAGGGGGTGGACACGTCGCGGGATTCGGTCACATCGCGTACGACGGCCTCTCCCATCGCCGACGTGAAGAACCGCGCCGATTCCTCGTCGTCCGCCGCCAGGCAGATCTTTATCGGACAGTTGCCGGCAACGGCCTTCCAGGCCCGCTCACGACTGTATAGTCCCTGCAGTTGCCCGATGTTCTGAATGGCTATCTGGACCCAGATCCCCCGGGACCGGCCCAAGGCGCACACCTTGTCAATGTCGGGAATCCGCCCGATGTTGGCGAACTCATCAAGGATGAATCGTACCTGGACGGGAAGCCGGCCGCCCGACGTGATCTCGGCGGCCTCCTTCAGTCGTTTGAACATAAAGGCATAGAACGGGACGAGCAGGCTCTTCAAGTCTCCGCCGTCGGGCAGGAGGAGAAACAGCGCCGTCTTCCTGCGCCCGATGTCCTCCAGCTTGAAGTCCGAGTCGGCCGTCAGCGCGGCCAGAGGCCCCTTTGTCAGCGCACGAACCTTATTCCGCACACCCTCAACGTAGTTGTCATAGTGCCCCTGGCATACGCGCCAGGTTTCGTAGGCATCCCGACCCACGCGGCCGGCGCGGAAGGCTTCGGCATAGGCCTTGTCCAGCGCCTCCTGCGGCCAGGACAGCACGGAAAGGGCGGCCCGCAGGTGGTTCTGTCCTTCGGGCAAGGCCCACCGGGCGAAACCCGCCGCGGCGGCGAACACGTTCTTCTCACCGCCGGAGAAAAAGGCGTGGTCATCGCCGGCGGCCGATATGAGCCAGTCGGTCATGTCCATCATTTCCTCGAAGTCGCGGCACTCCATAAGCGGGTTCCACCGGTGAGAGCGAGCCGGGTTGGCGACGTTGAAGCCGATAACCTCATAGCCCTCGGCCGCCAGCCACCGGGACAGGTCCTCGAAGAGTTCTCCTTTCAGGTCGGCAACGACAACGGACTGGCCGTCGCATACGGCGGCCACCACCTGGTTGCGAATACAGGTGAACGACTTGCCGACCCCTGTCGGTCCGATAATCAGGGTATGGCCGGCGATTTTGATCTTGCCCTTGTTCGGGTTCAGCCGGACGATCTGGCCTTGCAGCCGCCCCAGCGGCACTCCGCCGCCGGCGCTCTCGGTCGGCGGGCCGAAGTCGCACTTATCGGCCAGGTCGGCGGGCGTCGCCCAGCCGCCCTCGACTACCTCGCGCCCCCGTATCGTCCCAGGCCCGTGGCGGACCTTTGGGCGCAGCTTGACCCCCGCCGCCAGGCCGATCAGGCCGCCGAGCAGCGCGGCGTACCTGCCCGCGGCGTCCGCCGCGCTTCGCGGCCGCTCGGCGCCGATCCAGGCACGGCAGGTCGGCGGGGGCGGTGGCACGGTCTCCTTAAGATTGGCCGCGGCCATGAGTCCTCCGTGAACCACCCCGGCGGCGCACCAGGCGAGCAACAGCCCTGCAGTCAAGGGCAACAGCGTCAGCCCAATCCTCTGCGCCGTCGAGCCGCGCCGCGCCAGGGCATAGGCGCCGGCGGCCATCAGGGACAGCAGGAACAGGATCTTGGCCTGCCAGGCCAACAGCAACCCGGATATCAGCACCACTCCGGCGGCGCCTAAATGTAACGCCTTGGCTCTTAGCCATTCGTTCACGTGAACACCCCCAAAGTCAAATGTCCAGCCCCCGCAGGCCCGGCTCGGGGTCGATCCAGCCGTTGTCGCCCTCACACCCTGGCGGGCGAATACCGAAGTGCAGGTGCGGGCCTTTCGACCAGCCCGTGTTCCCGACTGCGCCAATCCGGTCGCCGGGTTTCAGCACCTGCCCCACGCGCACGTCCACGCGAGACAGGTGAGCGTAGAGGTATTCATACTGCGCGTCGCGGACGCGAACGTGTAGGCCGTAGCCTTCACTCCCGCTGTCGATCACCGCGTAGACGACGCCGCCGGAAACGCTCACCACGTCCGAACCCGTGGGAGCCGGGATGTCTATGCCCCCGTGGAACCTCCTATCCCCAAAGATTGGGTGTATGCGCCAGCCGAAGTGACTGGAGATGTCGTAGTACCCCGGAACCGGCCAGGCCGCCGGGCGGCTGCCGTAGGCCCGCGCCAGTTCCAAAATATCGTTGATGTAGTCCCCCGCCGCGTCCACGTCGTTCCCGTAGCCGCCGTACCGCGCCAGGGCGCGTTTTAAGGCGTCCGGCGGGTCGTCAAAGTCCAGACCATCCCAGTCCACCTTGTCCGCGCCGTATCCGGCCAGGACGTAGGCCCCGACGATGATCTGCGCCCTGGGGTTCCACTTGTCGGCCTCGGCGTCGAAGCCGTACCGGCCGGCCCAGTCGGGCCAGTAGTCGGGATGCAACTGCGTCAGGCCAAAGCAGCCGGTGTCGTCGTTCACGGCCGCCGGGTTCCAGGAGCTTTCACGCTCGATTATTGCCGCCAGGAACCAGGCGGGAATGCCGGTCAACCTCTCGGCCTCCTCCAGGTAGCCGCGGAACTCGGCGGGGATCGAGGCCCCGGAGACGAGCCGGACAAGAGATGTCTTGTCCATCAGCCAGGCCGTGTTCTCGGCCTGCGCGGAGAAGGCCGCGCCGGCCTCCAGGATGGCTCTGGCGGCCAGGACCGCCTGCTCGTCGTCGGGGATGTCCCACGCCCTGATGATGTACGGCTTGATGTAGTTTGAATAACCGTCCGCCAGACGCTCCTGCCCGGCGGGCTCCTCATAGGTCACGGAGCCCCCGTCGGGAAAGGTCTTCGTCACCCACCGGTACTTGAACGTGTAGTGCCCCTTGATTGTGTACGCCTCCACCAGGAGGTAAACGGTCTCCCGGTCGCACTCGCCGTCCGCATCGCAGTATTCGACGTAGGACTCTTTGTAGTAGAACCACGGGCGCAGGTTCTCCGCCGCGTCATCCAGCTCCCCTTTGACCCACTCCTCGTCTTGAAACTTGTCCTCCCCGGGAATCTGCGCGGCGCAGTAGAGCACCGGCGCGTACACGTCGCCCCATTCCAGGGCCAGCTTGCGGTCCTGGCCGAAACGGTCCACAAGCATACCCAGGCGTATCCCGCCCTGCGATGGATACCACCGTCCTTCGCCGCTAACGAGCCAGGTCTCTTCCATGTTCCACCTGTTGGCCTGCTCGACGGCGTAAATCTTGATCTGCGCATCCCGTTCGCTCGGCTCGACACCGGTCAGGGTCGCCCCGCCGGGCATGGCAGAGTAGAAGGCGGCGAAGACAACGCAGATAAGCAGAGCGACAGCCAGCACTATGCCCGCCGGAATGCCGATGAGGGCCAAAAGGTACGAGCCTATCGCGGCCAGGGCCTTGCCGGCCAGCAGGACGGCCTTCTTGGCCGCCGCTTTCGCGAGCCTCTTCGCCGCCGCCTTACCGGCCCGCGAGAATAGCTCCACCTGCCGCTCGTCCTCGTGCACATCCATCACCTCCCCCGAAAAGAAGCGCGGGGACAGCCCCGCCACGCCCTATGCGCCGGCTGCCCCCCGTTCGGTCAAGCTCAATACTGCCGTTGGTAGTGCCAGGCGTCCAGGGACGTGACACCGTCCCGATAGACTGGCCGAGGCGGCACGCGGATCCCTTCCGCCGGACCGAGAACGACTCGGCCCACGTCCAGGAGCCGGCTCCCCGCCGTCGAGACGTAGCCCGCCGCCTTCTGCGCGTAGGGAGAGGCAGCCACGTCAGCAGCCAACCCCCTGACCCGCGCCGCCGCCGTCTCGGCACCGGGCAACTTGGCCACGGCCGGGGCGGCTTTGCGCCAAACCGCTGTCCCGGTGCCGTGCGCCGTCATTGCGCCGATGGCCGCTATCCCTCCCGCGACCCGCGCCAGCCCGGAGGCCGCCAGGTGGCCCCCCGGTACGCCGGCCAGGGCCAGGGACGCCAGTGCTGCCGTTCCTATGGCGGCCGTTTGTCTGGCTACCCCGCTGGCGTGCAGGGCGCGCTGAAAAGCCGGGGACGGGGCGTATCCTTGCGGGTGCGGCCGCGGAACGGCGCCGGATGGCGGAGACCCACCCAGACGGGCGGGGGCGCTTGGCGGGACGGGCCGCCCGTCCGGGCCGTAGAGCGTAGGGGTGGTCCCGCCAGGAGGCGAGCCGTAAACCGTTGGAGCCGTCCCACCGACGGAAGCAACACCGCCAACCGGGGACCCGCCGTCAACCGAGCCGGCTCTCCAGCCGGGGGCAGCGCCGGCTGGGGTGCTCCATCCTACCGAAGGCTGCCCTCCAGGCAGCACGGGCCCGCCGCGGGCCGGGGGCATGCCGCCTCCCGGCGGCAGGTTGCCGCCCCGGGAAGGCGGCACCACACCGACCCCCCGTCCGCCGCCAAAGGTCGCCCCGGCGACGCGCGCGACGCCGGCGATGCTGCCCAGGCCCGCCACCGCGACAAAGCCCGAGCCCGCCACCCCGGCTTCATTGAAGCCCGCAAAACGGGCGACTATGCTCTGCAAGCTGTTGCGCAGCGCCTCGGACAGTGGGATGAACGTCCAAAGCATGATCAGGACTTGCACCCAGGTACCGTGGCCCATCTCTTTCACGTCCGCGAATATCAGAATGGCGCATAGTACCAACCCATGGGCGACCGGCATCATTGCGTTGCTGACCAATTCCCCCAGCCAGACCGTGGCGGCCGTGGTGTTCTTGTTAATGGCCCAGATCATGGCCGCTATCGGCGTAAACGCGAAGAACACCGTCAGAGCAATCTTGCGGATGAGGTAGAGCACATTGAGGTAGAGCATAATGCCGGTAAGAAAGACACGCACAAAGGCCGTTCCCAGGACACTGCCGGTGTGAATCCCTTCCCCGGTCATAGAGACCGTACCCCAGTCCGAGATGGGACGGCCGAGGTCGGCGGCCACGGCGTTGTAAGCGCCGATCAGGGCCTCCATCATAATGGCTACGATCCACATCAGCGTCGAAACCATCAGCGGAGCCAGGGCGACCATCGCCACCGCGCCCAGCCAGCGTTGAACGGCTTCCATCGCCTCTTTGCGCGCCGTCACGCTCACGCCGGCGAAGATCAGCCGGTATGCCGTAACGGCGATGACGATGATGAAGAACGGTGCGGTGGCAATGGCTATCGCCCAGTACCACTTGGAGAGATACTCCATCTCATTGCCCTGCCAGGGG
>JASEER010000050.1 GCA_030019475.1 Thermoanaerobacterales bacterium
GTGTTCCGGTAGGCGTTAAGACCCAATTCCCGTAATAGGAGGCACCTGTTGCCCAGTTCCGTCGGGAATTCGGCGATGTCCGCGACGCGCACGACGCATAGCTCCGGTCTTTGGACCACCCTTCAGCCCTCCGTTCCGCTCTCTTTCCCTGAACGGATTCTATACGGCTAATCCAACCCCTTCCAGCCCAGCACCTTGCGCCGCACGGCTTCCAGGGCGGCCTTGGTCTCCGGGGAGTATTCCGCGTAGGGCAAGACCTGGTCCCTGGAGACGATGCCTTCGAAGTACCTCCTCCAGTCGCAGTTCTGCTCGAAGAGCCGCATCTTGCAGCCAGGGTATCTTGCGGCCATTTCCTGCACTGCGTCAACAATCCCGCTGCCCCAGCGCCCTCCGATAGGGCGAAGGATTACGTCCCCCTCCGGGGTCAAGACCGCCAGGAGCGCGAAGGTGCCCCGCTCAACCAGACTTTTGACGGCATCCAAGACCTGTTCTCCGTCCACCGACAACACCTCCGAAAAAGCAAAACGCCGGGGATCCCCGGCGTCTGTGAGACGAAAATCAGGAGGGCAACGAAAGCGCGATCAGGGTCAACAGGACCATAGCGTTGAAGAAAGCGGCCAGAAAGACCAACTGGTCAAATAGCCACAAAAGCTCGGGAGAAAAGCCGCTTTGCATAATCATCCCCTTCCCAGGGTGTCAACGCCGACTTACTTTTGGCCCACTGGCGCCGGTTGGGAATTGGTCCACCCGGCGAGCAAGCTATGGCTTGGACTGATCGGCGTTAACCACCTCCGGTCTGGGGTGAGGTCCAAACAGAGCGGCCCGTTTCTTCTCCCGCAGGCGGTAGCTCTCCCCGCGGATGTTCAGGACGTGGCTGTGGTGCAGGAGCCGGTCCAGGACCGCCGTGGCAATCACCGCATCACCCAACACCTCACCCCATTCGGCAAAACCCTTGTTCGACGTCAGAATGATGCTGCCACGCTCGTATCTGGCCGAGATCAGGGCGAAGAGCGCCGTGGCTGCCTGGCGGTCGTAGGGCCAGACCCCGAACTCATCAATAATCAGGACCTTCGGGGCCAGGTAGACCCGCATCCTTCTGTCCAGCCGGTGTTCCGCTTGGGCGCGGCGCAGGTCTTCCAGCAGGTCGTGGGCCCGGACAAAGTAGACGCCGTAGCCCTGTTCAATCGCCCTGACCCCCAGGGCCACCGCCAGGTGGGTTTTGCCCACCCCCGGCGGGCCCAGAAGCAGGATGTTCGCCGCATCGGCGACGAAGGTCAAGGTAGCGAGTTCCCTTACCAGACGTTAAGCGCGTTCATCCTATATTCCTCCATTGCCCCCCTACTAAGTGCCATCCCTCTATCATCGCAGCAACTCTTTTATGACTTCTTTTTCCTTAGAATTATACTCTGCTCGTTCCGATAGGTAGATGGCCCCGGCAATTGCAGCGGACAGCAGTAACAAAACCGTCCACAAAGCTGTAGCAACGCCCCGCCAGTATGCGGCCCTGGTGGTACTCAAGGTGTCGTCCAGGATGGGTGAGGACATCCCGCTCATTAGCATTAGCTCGCGTGTGTGCTTATTAACATTGTTGGTGCGTATAGCTTCTAGGGATACCAGCGCCTTGCTAACCCGTGTTGGAGATTCAAGACGAAGCACGAGCCATTGAGTACCGCTCCAACGGTCACGCCACACCAGAGCCGGAACGTATGTGTTTGCATCGTCCAAGCCATACCACCAAGCATTAACTGTCGTGCTCGCTGGTAATCTAACCGGAGACGGCACCTCGTCAGCCCACCGAAACATACCTGTAATGAGAAGAACCACACAGACCACTAGGGGAGCGATCCACCGTCGTCGCACGGGGTAATGCAGTCGCATTGTCTCTTCTAGGAGAGAATACCCCTGTTCACCGTAACGCTGGACAAATAGATATTCTGCCGTTATGGGGGCAAACAGAGCAGACCGGGCACTTGCTACCTGTTTGTTAAAGCGTTCCCGACGATCCCACTTGGCACCAGCCCAAGCTCCCCAGCCGGTTAAGGTAATAAAGGCAAGCCATATGACTACACCCCACCAGGGAATTCGCAGTGGGTCACCCATCACATACACGCAAAATATAGAATTACAAATAAACCCTAGAAGCAAGCCAATGAACACCAGAAGTGACGCTGCCAGCAAACAGTCTTTCCACCTACTCACTCAAACCCACCCCCTTCTCAGTCCTTCTCTTCCCGGGTTCGAGACAGTATTTCTTCAAGATGGATTTCATTTCCTACCGAGTTTTCCGGGCGCCGAAGGGGAGAGGGGGAAAGCCAGCTTGTCATAAGCATAATACCAATCACGAAAGACCGTGGCAAAAGAATACCCATTGCGTCCTTCTCTAGGCGAAGGCCATCTCAAAAAAGACAACCCGGCCCTGAACCGGTCCTCCGCCTGTCTAGAAGCGCCCAAAAAAAGCGAAAGGCCGGGCGTCTGCCCGGCCCAGTGTTCTATGGAAGCGTTAATGTCCCAAGCGTCCCTGAATATCCGAAAAGACGTTGCCGATGCTTACCCCGAGGGCCTGGGTGACCCCCCCACACGGCAAGCAGGATCAAAACGCCGAGGGCCGCCCACTCCAGGATGGTCAGGCCGCGCTGTTCGCGCAGCACGGCGACGAGCTTTTTCAGCAAGTGTTTTCCCTCCTTAATGTCGTATTAGTGTCGCAGCACCTGGCCGATCTGGCGCAGGGCCGGATACAGAAACAAGGCCAGCAACGCGGGCACCGTGAAGAACAGCATCGGAACGAGCATCTTGACGGTCTGTTCTCTCACCTTCTTTTCAGCGTTATGTTGACGGATGGTGCGCACCTGCTCCGCGAAGTCCCGGACGGCCACCGCTACCGGAGAGCCGTAGAACTCGGCCTGGGTGATCTTCTGCACAAGCTGGGTCAGTTCCGCGACGCCGCAGCGGTCGGCAAGATTCTGGAGCGCCCGGGCGCGGCGGATGCCTAAAGACATCTCGTGCAGGGCGTACTCGATCTCCTCCCCGATGACGCCGCCCATCCGCCTGCCTACTTGGACCAAAGCTCCCTGCAAGTCGCCGCCGCCGGCGTCCAGCACGGTCGCCAGCAGGACCGCGAAATCGGGCACCCGCCGGGAGATCTCCTCCTGCCTTTTGCGCATTTTCTGCCCAAGCCAGACGTCGGGCAGGATGTAGCCCAGGACGGCCAGCAAGACGAAGGGCGCGCTAGTTTTGCCCCCCAGAGCGCTCAGGGCGGCCAGCCCGCCCATCCCCAGGGCGGCGATCAGCTTGATCCCCAGAAGGTCGGTGGCCCGCATGTCTTTCAGCCCCGCCCACGTCAAGCGCCGCTGGGTTTCCAAGCGTACCGCGTCCGGAAAAACGATGCTCGCCAAGGGGGCGAACAGGGCCACCACTTGCCCGCCGGTGATGCCCCTGGGCGGCGCCAGACGGGGAGCCAGGAGGACCAGGAGCACGGAGCAGAACACCAGGATTCCAATGACGGTCACCCCATCACCTCCTTTACAGCTCGAGCCGCATCATTGATCTAACAACCAGCCAGCCGGCCACGATCATCCCCGAGGCGATCCCGAACACCGCAAGGCCGGTTCCGGAGTGGAACAGGGGCGCCATATACTCCGGAGAGAGGAACCGGAACAGGAGAATGGTGCCGAAGGGCAGGACGAGAAGCACATTGGCCGACATGCTGCCTTCGGTCATCAGGGCCTTCGCATGGGCCTTGAAAGTCTCGCGGTCGCGCATCTCCTGCGCCAACCGCGGGTAGACCCCGGCGATGTCGCCCCCCGTTTCGGCGCAGAGCGTCGTGGCCACGGTGATAAGGCGCAGGTCGCTGGACTTCACGCGCTTGTCCAGTTCCTCCAGGGCATCGGCCAGAGTATATCCGGCGTTGTGCACCTGGCCGACGACGTAGCCCAGGACTTCCTGTGCCGGGGAAGGGGCGTTGAGCGCCGCCTGCTCCCAGGCCTGGGGCAGGTTCGCGCCGGCCTTGAGCGCCGCGGCCATCTGGTCAAGGGATCCCTGCAACTGCTGGTCGAAGAGCCTGCGCCGGGCCTCGACGCGCCAGCCGGACCACGCACGGGGACCGATGAAGGCGGCCCCCAAACCGATTACCGCGAGGTCGGCGCGCCCGGTCAGGGCGTGCACGAAGACAAACCCCAGAGCGGCGGAAAGACCGGCGATGATGAGCTTGTGCTCGCTGGACAACGAAAGGCCCGCCGTAATCAGATCGACGGGCTCTTCCTTAGTAGGCCGAACGGGTTTGGCCCGTTCCGAATGCCGCACGTAAAACCAGTTATTCTCGCGCTTGCGTTGCCGCCAGCCGAAGGACAGCAACAAAACTACAACAGCGATCAGCAGGCCGGCGATCATAACAATCACGGCGTGGAGACCCCCGAATTCATTCGGGGGAGGAAACGCCGCCATTCACCTCCCATATTGGATAACACGTAGACATACGTCACTTAGATGACCTCCTCTACGCTGGAGTTATTGCGCCCGTCGCCCATGTTGAAAGGGTTTGTCTTGTCCGGGACACCGCCCCTACCCCGCAGGGCTTTTAATCCCGAACCACAGTTGCCCGGAACTCGGGCTATATTCCGGGGTGTGATGGCCCTCTCAACGTAGCCCGTTAAGCCGGGCTTGGGCTAGTCAACCCGGGGCTTGCGGAAATCCTGCAAGCCCCCTACTTCAGTAGGGGGTGGTTGACAGCCCGGGTGAACGGGTGCGGGGCGCGCACCCACGTTTCCCCGTTCCATTGATAGATCGGCCGGGTGGCCACCGCCGGGCCGGAGGGCCTTTCCTCCACGCCGACGGTCTCGACAATGTGGTCGATTCTTCTCCTGCCCGTCCGGTCTTTGACGATATGAACCACCAGGTCCACCGCCGAGGCGATCATCCCGACCACGGCGTTCGGGGGCAGCCCCATCTCGGCCATGAGGACCATGTTGACGAGGCGGGTGTTCAGCATGTCGTCCGCGCTATTGGCGTGGCAGGTGGACAGCGACCCGTCGTGGCCGGTGTTCATGGCCTGCAACATGTCGAAGGCTTCCCCCTGGCGGCACTCGCCCACGATGATTCTCTTCGGGGCCATCCGCAGGGCGTCGGCCACCAGCATCCTCTGGGTGATCTCGCCTTTGCCCTCGACGTTCGGGGGCCGCGCCTCAAGCCGGCGGACGTTCGGGTGCTGCAGTTGCAGTTCGGCCGGGTCTTCAATAGTAATGATGCTCTCATCCTCGGGGATGAAGGACGCCAGGACATTGAGCGCCGCCGTCTTGCCGGACCCGGTGCCGCCCGACAGGAAGATGTTCAGGCGCGCCCGCACGCAGGCCGCCAGGAAGTCCAAGATCTCCCGGTTGAGTGTGCCGTTCTGAAGCATCATCTCCGGGGTGATGTCCTGCCTGAAGCGCCGGACGGTAAAGGTCACGCCGTCAACGGCGCACGGGGCGATATGGGCCATCAACCGGGAGCCGTCCGGAAGCCGCGCCGAAACCCGCGGGGAAGCAAGGTCGATCCGCCGCCCCGTGGGGGCCAGCATCTTCTCCAGAACGTCGCGGACGTGCTGGACGCTCCTGAAGCTCAACGGCCGTCCCTGACCGTCTTTGGCGAGATGCGTCTTCCCGCCGCGTTCGATATGGATACTGTTCGGGCCGTTGACGATGATCTCCGTGACATCCGCGGCGTCCGGCCCTGTAAAGAACGGCTCCAGGGGGCCGTAGCCGAGGATGTCGTCCACGATCTCCTTCACGATGCCGATGATCGTCGGCTTGGGCAGGTGTGCAAGCCTCCCCTCGACGATCTCGTTGACCACCCGCCCGACTTTTTGCCGCGTAACCGGGGAGAGGCGGTCCGCAAGTTCCCCCACCGCAAAGGACTCCTGCACCTTTTTCTGGGCCTCGGGGAGGACTTCTTGCAGGAAAACCTCCCGGTTGAATTTCTCCGGAGCGTTACCCTTTTGGTCATAACCCTCTTCAAGCTGGTTAAGACGATTTAGGAGACCCGACGTTTTGGGCCTCGGCTGGTTCCCACCGAACACGCTTACCCCTCCTTCGCCGCCACGCGCCGGAACAGACCGCCAAACAAGCTCTTCTTACCCTTGATGTCCGCCCCGTGTTCGAGAAACAACGGGGTGAAATGGTTCCAGATGCGCTTTATGGCCGCCGTGTATTCTCCTGCGGGATTGCTCAACACGTAAGGAATGCCTCTCTGGACGCCCTGGGAGACGGCGGGATCGTAAGGCAGCCGCTCGATAAAGGGGATGCCCACGACCCTAAACCGGGCCTCGAAGTCCCCCGGCTCGATGAGCGCCGGGTCGCCGGCGCGGTTGAGGACCGCGTAGAGTTTGTTGTCGCACCGGAGCTTCGCGGCGATCCTCTGGAGGTGCGCTATGTCCTGCAGGTCCTGGGCATCCGGCTTCATGGCCACGACCACGCGGTCCGCCGCCTCGATGGTCGCCCAGGTCGCGTCGTCCATCACGGAGGGCGGCACGTCGCATATCACAAGCGAGAAGTGCTGTCTTAGAATCCCGATCACCTTTTTGACCAGGGTTTCGGTCACTTCCGGATGACGCTCCGGCGTAGGCACGGCGGGAACGACACACAACCCGGAAGGCCGATGGATGACCAACAGGTCGTCAATCTCTTCCCGCGGCGGCTGGTCGGGAAGGTAAGCCCACGAGAGAATACTGCGTGGAGCCAGCATCTCCAGGTCGCCGAGGTTTAACTGAATGTGGGCGTTGCCCGATTCGTTGAAGTCCACCAGAGCCACGCTGAGTTTGCCGAAGCTGGCCAGGGCCGCCGCCGCGCAGGCCATGTTGACGCTGATGGTCGTCTTGCCGGATCCCCCCTTGGAGCCCGAGGTGACGGCGACCACCATCTGCCTGACGGCCCGCGCCTGGACGGTCTCGTGCGGGCTCTGCGCGAAAGGCCCGCGGCCCGGCGCGCGTTCGGGGAGGGCGTTGGCCCTCTCCTGGACTTCTTTCCGCGCGGTGTCCACCCATTTTTCAATCAGCCCGGCAATCTCAGCCGGGGGCAGGCGCTTGTCGAGCACCTCGCGGACGCCCATCGCCAGCGCCTGTTGCACCAGCCCCTGCCAGGGGTTATCCGATACTAGCAGGGTCACGGTGCCCGGAGACGCGCGGGATATCTGCTGCGCGGCGTCAAGCCCTGACATATCGATAAGACCCTGGGCGACCAGGGCCACATCCGGCGCGCCCCTCTGCGCCTTGGCGATGGCGTCCTGGCCGCTGGTCGCGAGATAAGCCACGTGCAGGCGCGGGTGCCCGGTCATCCCCCGGGCCAGGTAGTCCCGGTAGTCGGTGTTGTCGTCGCAAATCAAAACGCGGATGAGATCCAAGGCCATCAGCCCCCTATCCCGAACACCTGCCCGACCGTCACCGGGGCCCCGGTGCTGGGGGCAGCGTCGGCGTTCAACACAGCTACAACGTTTCCTTTGGCTACCGACAGCGCGACGGCCCGGGCCAGCTCCTCTTTGACGGCCACCACGATCTGGGCCTCCCGGGCGGCGGGGTCCTTGGGGTCTATCTGCGGCACGAAAATGACCGGCGCCGCCTGGACCAGCACCCGGCTCATCGTTTCCGAACCGCCGCCCCCGATCGGCACATCCACGACGCCGATCAAGTCAACCTTGTCTCCGACCTCGACGTTGAGACCGCGGGTGGCATCGGGAGGAAGGGCGACGGCACGATAATCCGGTCCCAGCAGGGACGCCCGGGCGGCCAGGATGCCGCCGCCGGTCTTCAGTTCGGCGACATGCGCCCGGCGCAGGACGTCCCCCTGCGCCACCTCGGCCGCCAGGCGGTAGCGATTCCCAATTTCAGCGGGCGAGAGCGCGTCCTTGGGGACGGCAGCCTTCACAATAGTTGTGGTCTTCACCGTATCAGGGCCGATCCTGTCCCCCGGCGACAGGGGTTTGGCGGCCACCACGACGGCCTGCGAGGGGGCTATGCCGCTCAACGTCTTCACGACAACGAGAGCGGCCACCAGAGCGAGGGCGACCGCTGCCAGAAAGTAACCGTTTGAACTCCGTTTGGGGCCGGGACTGGCAACAGCCACATCCGCCTTTCGTCCAAACAGCTTACGCAACGATTCTTACCTCCTTTAACTTTTCAAGAATAAAACCGGCGGCCTCCTCGATGCCCCCGAACACGCCGGCCACCGGCAGTCCGGGGAGGTTTGCTTCACGGCCCAAGTAAAGGGCCGCCCCTCGCCCGTGAAACGGCTGGTAGAACTCCCAGGCGTCCACGATGTCGTTCGTGACGGAGCGGCCGTCCACGAGCAGGAGCTTTTCGCCGGGGGCTTCCAACTCGGGATCGCTTCCGGCATCGACCAGGATGACATCGGCCATCTGGCGGGCGTCGTGAAGCACGTCCTTTAACGGGTCGCCGTAGCCAATCGGGGGCATCGCGCTCTTGCCGTCCAGGGCAAAGACGTATTTGTCCCTGGCGTACCTTAGCAGCGTGCTCTTATAGCGCCAGTCGCACCGCCAGAGGATGTCCGGCGGGATCCCCAGCCGCACGGCCAGCGAGGGGCGCTTGAAGCAGGCGTCTATAACCGCCACGCTGTCGAGTCGTTCCGCCAGCGCAATGACCAGATCGGTCGTCCCGGCCTCGTGCCACGGGGAGGAGATCACCAGGACGGGCATTTGCGGGATCCACGGATATATGGTACGGGCGGGCTTCGGGGAGGCGGAGGCGTGCCCTACCGCCGGCCTGGCCGGTTTGTGCGCTGGCTCAACACTGCCGGACAGCGGATTCTCCTTATGACCGGCGACCACCACTTGGTTCCGGCCCGCCTTCTTGGCCTCATAAAGAGCCTCGTCGGCCGCCTTTACAGGATCTACGCCCAGCGCCCAGGCCGCCACCCCCGCCGACAGGGTGGACGATATCTCCGCGCCTTCGTAAGACACGGGGGTCTTGGCCCACTGGCGGCAAAGTCTTTCGGCGACGGCGGCGGCTTCTTCCACGGTGGTGCGCGGGAGCCCAAGAATGAACTCCTCGCCCCCGTACCGGGCCACGATATCGCCCGCCCGAACGCCGGACAGCAGGTGGCGGCCGAACTCCCGCAGGACTTGGTCTCCCGCTTGATGCCCGTACTCGTCGTTGAGGCGTTTGAAGCGGTCAAGGTCCACCATTATGACGGCAAATCCAGGCCCTCCGCCTTCGGCGCGGGCGACCTGCTCCGCGTACCAGGCATCCCAAAAGCCGCGGGTGTGGCAATTGGTCAGGGGGTCGGTGACGGCCTTGTTCCAGAGGGCATTGATGCGGTTATACAGACCCCGCGCCTCGGCCAGCACTTCCGGCGTGATTTTCTCAACGCACCGGTCGGCCCCGGCGTCAAGGTACTCCTTGCCGGCCGCGCCAACAACGATCAACGGTATATGTTTAATGTCCCGCCGGATCGCCCCAACTCTTTTCGCGCCCAGCGAAGCGGGCACAAAAACCGCCTGGGATTCGGCCCCTGAACAGTCGTCCAGGGGGATCAGGCCGTTGGGCGTCAGGACAAGAGGAGCGGTCAGGCGTTCGCCCCGTAGCCTTGTCAGCCACGCCCGGCCCCACGGAACCCCTGGCAGGATAGCCGGCTTCTTCTCTTTCTCTCCACCATTTTGGACAGTCACATCCCCGGGGCTTCCCCCGGCCTTGATTTCGATGTCGTAGTCGGCGAAGCTCTTGGGGTTTTCGATGAAGCTCTTCAAGTCTTCCAGCGACACGCTGTCCACGCGATGGATGTCGTAGATCCCGAGCTTGGCGATGCTGTGCACGAGAGAGTCGTCCGCTGAGGCGGAAAGAATAACGATCACCCTACTGCGCGGGCAAGCGCGGCGAAGTTTTTGAAGCTGGGCGACCAGGGCCGCGCCATGGTTCACGCTGTCGTGGACCACTCCCGACGCCAGGGCCTTGCCGAGAACCAAGAACACGTCCGGGAAGGCGTCCGGAGACAGGTTGGTGACGGCGGCGACGGCGGCTTCGAGGGTCCGGTCCTGACCGGCGATTTCGTATAAGCCGGCCAGGTGTTCGGCAAGCTTGTCGGAGTGTTCGCCAAAGACGATGTACAGGCGCATTCAAGACCACCTCAAAAAAGAAAAGCCGGGGGTTGCCCGGCCAAGATGTTTATACAGCTTTAAGCGTTTTGGACACCCGCTTCAGTTCGCGGCATGCAGTCTTCTTGTCCTTTCCGGAAGGATAAAGCAAGTATGCCAAGAAATAACGCATATGGAGGTGTGTTCGATGAGGAGAATGCTGCCTTCGCTTATGGTTTTTGTTTTGGTTCTCACTCTTACCGGAATCGCGTGGGCCAGTCCCCGAGTAGTGGTGGATAATCAAGAACTTCCGGTATCCGCAGTAGTTGAGGGTGGGCGAACACTTGTTCCTCTGCGCGCCATATTCGAGGCCCTTGGAGCCGAGGTGAATTACGATGGTGCCACAGGTGTTATCGTCGCAACCAGGGGAGATACGCAAGTCAAGCTCACTTTAGGACAGTCCTCCGCCGCCAAAAACGGTCAGGCCGTCACGCTTGACGTACCCGCCAAGGCGATTTCCGGCCGCACCCTTGTTCCCCTCCGTTTCGTTTCCGAGGCCCTGGGGGCAGAAGTAAGATGGGACGCACAGGCAAATGCAGTCTACATTTCGTCGTTACCATCGTCTGAGAAGGTTATCAAGATCGGGTTCATCGGTCCTTTAAGCGGGGATGTAAGCTCTTTTGGTGAGGCGGTTAAGCAGGGATTCGACTTAGCTCTTGAAGAGGCAAATTACCAGGCAGGCGAATTCAGGATTGAGGCGGTCGTTGCCGATGACTGCGCCAATGCCACGACGGCGGTCAACGTTGCAACAAAAATGATTAACCGGGATGGAGTCGCCGCCATAGTCGGATCGGTAACGTCAAACTGCAGCGTACCCATTAGTGAGGTTGCGCAGGAAGCCGGCGTGGTTATGATCTCTCCTACCGCGACATCGCCCTGGGTTACTGTGGATGTCACCCGCAAGGATTACATCTTCCGAGCGCCCTTTATAGATGCTTATCAGGGTGCCGTAGGAGCAAAATTCGCCCTGGATACTCTTAAAACCAGGACCGCCGCAGTGTTATACGATAAGGACAATCCATACTCTGTGAGTCTCAGTGATGGGTTTATCGGCACCTTCACGAAGAATGGCGGAGAAGTTGTTGTCTGCGAATCGCATTCGCCAGGAGATAGGGACTTCAGAAAAACGCTCCAACAGATTGCAGGGTCAAATGCGGGCGTGGTATTCCTTGCCGACTACTACACGATGGCAAACGTCATCGCTAACCAAGCCAGGGAACTCGGAATCGATACGGTGTTTCTCGGCGGGGACGGTTGGGATTCTATATACCTTGACTTCGAGGTTCTTAACGGTCATTACTTTGTAGCTCACTACAGCGGCGATGACCCGAGACCAGAAGTACGGGAGTGGCTAGACAAGTTTAACGAGCGGTACGGTACATACCCTGATTCTTTCTCCACACTGGGCTATGACGCTACCAAAATGCTGCTAAAGGCTATAGCGGATGCACGATCTGCGGACCCTGCGAGGATTAGAGATGCAATGCAAAATCTAAAGGATTTCCCTGCGGTCACCGGTAAAACGTCATTTGACCCCCTGGGAAACCCATTGAAGCCCGCCGTAGTGTTGCAGGTTCAACGAGACGGAACCTATAAGTATGTGGATACGGTGATGCCTTGAGATCGTAGTTATACGCACCCTTGAAAAAGCAGAACTGCCCCAGAAGACTGTTCTGCTTTTGCGTTAGTTGGATATGCAAGGAATGTCTCTACCGCCTACGACGTACGGTTCGCTTATGGCGGCGGCTCTCTAATGGCTACTTTAGGCATAGATGCCACTTCCTCTCCAGTCGCAACGGCCAGGAAGATCCGACCCGCACACGACCCGGTAATCAAGGCCGTACTTCTGGAGCAAAGATTCGGCCAGCCTCTTGCAACCCACC
>JASEER010000051.1 GCA_030019475.1 Thermoanaerobacterales bacterium
GAGTAGGCTGGCCGCTTCGGTTGTGGCTACGGATGTATGGTTCAGCGATGATATGCTCTATACACGGCTTTCCGACGGGCGGGAGATCGGCGTGCCCATCGCATGGTTTCCGCGGCTGCAGAACGCCACACCCGAAGCCCGTGCCAGGTGGAGTTTTATCGGGCGCGGCATCGGGATCCGATGGGACTAGAGGCTGAGTGAAAGGGGTTTGGCAGGCGATGGCCGTTTTAAGTGCATTTGTGGCCGCGGCAATGGCCGAGGTGCGATACAAGATGCTCGATGACGGCACGTTTTTCGGCGAGATACCATCGTGTCCCGGTGTCTGGGCAAACGAGAGCACATTGGAGCGGTGCCGGGAAGTGTTGCAAGAGGTATTGGAGGAGTGGCTCGTTCTCAAGCTGCGTGACCGCGACCCTCTGCCTCCCGTTGGGGGTATTGACCTCAACCCCTAACTTAAAAAACGCCTTCTTCGGGGGCGGCTCTCCCATATGGGGGGAGCCGCCCCTGGCGTTGGAGATGGGGGGCCTTTAAACGCTTGCCGATGGCACCGCGGCATGATACAATGCAGCAAAACGGCATCGCGGCGATGCTGCGAGGAGGCGTTCACCGTGGGGAAGGTGATCGGCAATGTGCAGGTGCAGAAGAGGGGCGTCATCAGCCTCGGGCTGGTCAAGGATCACCTCCGGATTGCGGAGGGGGATATCCTGCGGGTGGAAATCGAGGGCGGCCGGATCATCCTCAGCCCTATGGTCCTGGTCCCCGCCGAGCAGGCTTACTTCTGGTCCGAAGAATGGCAGGCGGCGGAGAAAGAGGCGGAGTACGACATCCGAAACGGGCGCACACGGTCTTTCGAAAACGTTGACGACCTGCTCGAGGACCTGGACCGGTGAGGTTCGTCCGGACCGAGCGGTTTAAGAAGGCCTACCTGGCTCTGCCCCCGCGTGACCGCGAGCGCGTCAAAAAGGCCCTGCGGTTGGTGGCCGACGATCCGTCTCACCCCTCGCTGATGGTGAAGAAAGTACAGGGGACGGCGGATATCCGGGAAGCGCGCGCCTCGAAGGCCTTGCGGATTACCTTTCAGCGCGAGGGGGATGTCGTCATCCTGCGCAACTGCGGCCCGCACGACCCGACACTGAAGCGCCCCTGAAATTTCGGGGACACCATACTGAACTATGGCCGTCAAGCAAGGGGCAGGTAACCGAAGGGAACGGGCGCGGGCGGAGCCGCGCCCCTACTTTATGAGATGCGAGAGGTGAGACGTGAGAGGTCTCCCAAAACGTAGGGGCGCACCTCCGGTCCGCCCGTTCCCCGGCGGCTGCCACGGCGAGCGCCACGGAGCGGCGGTCCTGCTGCGGGGCGGCTTGCCCGTGTACGGGGAGCCGCCCTTTAGCATTAGGGGCAGCCCCGAATGCCAGTCCAAAAGTTGACCCGGGAAGAAGGATTTACACGGGGTAGTACGTAAATATCCATTAGATACCCACCGGACGTTTATTAGAAACCGTCAAAACCTTATATGGAAAAGGAAAGGGGGACGCTTATGGCGCCGGAGCTACTGGGCTTGGCGGGCCTGCTGGGTCGCATGGATTCTAACCTGCGGTTGCACGCCTTTGTCTATTTGGCGCAGGAGTTCGGGTGTTGGGAAGACGCGAAGTATGAGTTTAATTTTGCGTTGAACGTACCCTTCAGCCCCGAGCTGGAAGACGAATTCCTCCAACTGCAGAAGGATCGATCGGTAAGGTACGAGGACGGGGAATACGTCGTCGACACTCCAGCTACTCTCCCTTCAACGCTGAAACATCTGGACGTGCTCCGGGAAATCGCGACTTGGGACACCTGGCAGCTCGTGGATCTGGCGCGTCTCGTTTTCTTGGAAACCGACCCAGTCCCGGAACTCTCTCTTGAGGAACGTGCCAAGAAGCTATTTCTTATGGGGAAAGAGAAGGTGGCAGGCTTAAAGGAACAGATGAAGGGTCTCGATGTGGCCCTTGTCACCGCCTGATGCGACATGCTTGACCCGAGGCGGCGTTTCGATATCGTCAAAGACCCGATCCACGGGTACATAAGGTTCACCCGCGAACGGTTGAGCAAAGAGGAAAAAGCCACGGAAGCCGACCTCATCAATTCTCCCTGGCTCCAAAGACTGCGACACATACATCAGCTCCAGACAGCTTGGTACGTCTATCCGGCGGCGGATCACGCTCGGTTTGTCCATGCCCTGGGCACCATGGAACTGGCCGGGCGGTTTGCCAGGGCCGTCTATGAGCCGTTTCACCGGTTCCTTGAGGGTCGCTTGAACGGGGAACCTCTACCGGAGGTCGAGCATGTTGTCGAGACCTTCCGCGTCGCGGGCCTCTTACATGATGTTGGCCACGGGCCGATGACGCACCTGCTTGACCGAGAATACCTTGTGCCGAGGTTCATGATCACCCACGAGGACATAACGGGCAGGATCATCAGGGATGAACTTAAGGGCCTGATCACAGGACTCAGACGCACCCCGGACGGGTCATTTGAGCAACCGCTTGATGTCGACATCATCTGTGATCTTATAAAGAAAGGTGCGGAAAAGAATCTGACAGACATCTGGCGGCCACTCCACCAAATAATGAGGGGCGCCTACGATGCCGACAAGATGGACTTTCTCCTGAGGGACAGCCTCCTGTGCGGGGAGCGCAAAATGGTGGGTGGGGACGTCGAGCGACTGATGCTCACGTCGTTCCTTTCCAATGATGGGACGAGGCTACAGCTACATTACTCATCGCTCCCGTTATTGGTGTCCTTCCTCAGGTTCCGACAGCATATGCTGGAGATCGTCTATTATCACCGGACGGTCAGAGCTTTTGAACTGATGGTTGGGGAAACCTTGCCTACGGTCGTGGAATGCCTGATTCCGGATAACCCTTGTGAGAACTTGCCTGCCTATCTGAGGTTTGACGAATGTTCGTTTTTCTCATGTGTCAGGGAACATACCTGCTCAGACAGGCATATAGAAGCAGTCTGGAACGGCATTTGGAGAAGGGAGCTGTGCTGGAAACAGGCCGACGAACATAAGAAAGAACTCAATAATCCCCAAGATGTTAAGCCTACTCTTACCGCCGATGAACTCTCCAGCCGCCTGAAAAGCAGGACCGGACTTGTCCCGGGAGAGCACTATCTTGTCGATGCCCCGTCGGTCGAGACCCCGGGTAATGTCTTCAGCTTTGGGCCAGGCGCAAGGGATTCGTTAGCCATCTACTTCAGCGAGAAGCGTGTCGAGACAAAAACAGTGGACCAATTGGCTCAAGCAGGCCTGTTACCTGTTAAGCTACTCCAGTACCGCTTATACGCCCGCAAGGATCTGCCTGATGACAAGGTCAGGGAACTGAGGGACGTTTTTCGGGACAACCTTGGACTGACGCCGGGTTTGGATTCCGAACTGGAGTCGTCCTTCTGAAAGGAGTAGTTTAAAGGGGTCCGGCCCCTTCTTTGGAGAACGGGCGCGGCACAGGCACCCCTACAGGGCGGTCCGGGACGTCTCGGGTTCGCCGACAACAGGAAGACCGAATTGCCGGAAATGCCGGTCGAAAGTGAAGACCAGGGGGATGTTGTGCCTCTCCATAACGGCAAAACTCGTTGCGTCGGTGTAGGAGAAGTCTTTGTCCTGGTACCGCCTGATGATTTCAACCGCCAGCCGCTCATCACCGGGAGTAACGGATAAGACGTTCCAGTCGTAGGTCAGCAGCCATTCCCGCGCCAGGTCCCGGCCGAGGCGGGCCAGCAGCAGGGCGTGGGTCTCCGCTATGAGGAAATTGGTCATAAGCAGCGCCGCGCCCTGCCGCGCCAGGGTGCCCAGAGCGGAAACCGCGGCCTCGTGCCAGGCATCCCGCCGGTTCAAAAGGGCCAGGACGGCGCTGGAATCCACCAGGACGTTCACTTGTGCGTTTCCTTCTCCAGGGCTTCCGCCAGGTAGACGTCATGCCTCTCGGCCAGATCCGAGGGGCCCTCACCTCTACCGATCAGGCGGAAGATGGCGTCCTTGTCGCTGGCTTTCCTAAGCGGGGCCAGCTTGCGCAGGACCAGTTCGTCGCCGTGCACGTAGACCGCCAGGTGGTCGCCCTGCTTGATCCCCAGAAGGTTCCGTACCGACGCGGGCAGGGTCATCTGGCCCTTTGCGGTTACCTTGACCACCTCGAATTGTTCATCCACCGCGATCACCACCGGTAAGAAATCCTTACATGTATCGTAGGTGGTGCCATCGTGTCTGTCAAGTTTAAGTAAAGTGCCATTAGCCGCGGCCGATAACACGGTGGGCATCGTCGGCGCGGCGCTGGTTTTAGTAAAGGGTCAGGCCCTTAACTAAAAATGGTCGTCGGCCGTCAGTCGTCGGATGGCGGGATCGCAGGGATTCCCGGGCGGAGCCGCGCCCCTACGATGTCGGCGGCCGGGCGGAGATGAACGGACGGGGCGGCTTCCTCCTGTGCGCGGGGAGCCGCCCTCTTCCTTTACAACTACGACTGAGGCGGCCTGTCAGTTCTTGTTGCCGGTTGCTTATCTAGCTTTACGTCAAGATTTCTAACCGGTATAATCTAGATACAGGTTGGAATGAGGGGGTGTGGCCGTGCGCCAGAAGATCGGGACATCGATCAGCCGGCCGCTGCTGATGAGGGCCAGGCTTTTCGCCCTGCGGCAGGGGAAGCCGTTGAACGAAGTGATCGAGGAGGCCCTGGAGCAATACATGGCGACGGCGGAGACACGCGGCGGGAAGTCGGTGGTCGAGGCCACCCGGGGTGTCCTGGCGGCGTCGCCCGAGGTGGTCAGGGGCATATTGGAGGATGATTCACTCCTTGACACTTGATTTGCTGGCCGACGGGCAGAAGGTGTTCATTGACGCCAACGTCTTCATCTATCATTTCTCCGGGGTCTCACCGGCGTGCTCGCGTTTTCTGACCCGGTGCGAGGCGGGGGCGCTGGACGGCGTCACATCGGTCCAGGTGGTGCTCGAAGTTCTGCATCGGCTGATGATGCTGCAGGCTGTCATGAAAGGCCTCGTCTCTCCGGGTGGCGTGGCGGCCAAGCTCAAGAGGCGTCCCGAGTTGATCCGGGAACTGTACGGCTACGCCGCGTACGCCCTGCGCATCCCGGAAATGGGCGTGCGGGTCCTGCCATCGAATATGGATGACTGCCGGCGCAGCCAGCGGGTGCGGGATGAGTATGGCTTGATGACCAACGATTCGATGGTGCTGGCGGCGATGGAAACCGCTGGATGCGTCAACCTGGCGTCCGCCGACGCGGATTTCGATCGTGTATCCGGGATCACTGTCTACAAGCCGGGAGATGTGTAGTTAAGCAAAGGGCTCGGGCGGGCGGGCAACGGGTGCGGGTGGAGCCGCGCCCCTACGATGTCGGCGGCCGGGCGGATGGCACGTCAGGCGATACAGCCCGGCGTTTTTTTTTGCCCCGACCGCTGGTGACGGGAGGGACGCGGTAAGATTTGGTCGAAGAATCCTTACTTTGAAGAATTTGTCGAGAGAGGGGGGATGCCCCGGCGCTAATGGCCCGCGGGACGGCGTCGGCGCGGCCTATCTGGTGGACAAGGCGACAGTGGCGGAGGAACGTGATCCACGGCACCGCGTCGGATGAGCGGATGGTCGAAACACGTAACAGGGGAGGAGAGTCGGGTTGATCTTGAGGCGAGTTGTTGCTCTGGCGCTGGCGTTTTTGCTGGCGATGAGTTTTATGGTGTTGCCGGCTACGGCGGGCGTTAAGGGGACGCGCGCGGGGGACGCGGGCGGCCCCGGCGCGGCCTACGTGCCGGGCGAGGTGATCGTGAAGTTTAAGGACACGCCGGGCGCGGAGGTGAAGGCGCAGGTGCTCGGGGCGCACCGGGCGCTCGGGCTGGCGGAGAAGAAGGCGCTGCCCGGCGGGGCGGCTCTTCTGCGGACGGGGGCCGACGTGGAGGCGGCGGTGGCCGCCCTGCGGACCGACCCGTGGGTGGAGTACGCCCAGCCGAACTACATCTACCACGTGGCGGCGGTGAACTATGCGAATGAGCCCCTGTGGAACCAACAGTGGGGGCTGAATGACGCGGATTACGGCGCGCGGGCGCCCGAGGCCTGGAACCGCACTGCGGGCTCGGACGGCGTGATCGTGGCCGTCATCGACACCGGGGCGAACGCCGGCCACCCGGATCTGCAGGGCCGCCTTGTGGCCGGTTACGACTTCGTGAACAACGACGACGACCCGGCGGACGACAACGGGCACGGGACGCACGTGGCGGGCATCATCGCCGCGGCCGATAACTCGGTGGGCATCCTCGGCGCGGCGCCGGGGGTAAGTATTATGCCGGTGAAGGCTCTGGATGCGTCCGGCTCTGCGGTTCCTGTGGGAACGACCGATTCAATTGTGGATGCTATCAACTATGCGGGCACTCGCGGTGTGGATGTAGTAAACATGAGCTTCGGCGGCCAGCCGAGTGACGAACCGGGGAATCCCACCAAATACTTTGATCCTGCTCTCTACTACGCTATCAAAGACTACCCCAATACTCTTTTTGTAGCGGCTGCCGGGAACGAAACCAATGATAACGACGCGTTACCGGTGTACCCCGCTTCTTTCAGTGTTACCAATATGTTTAACGGCACCACCTACCCGGCCTTGCCCAATGTGGTGGCGGTGGCCGCCCTGGCGCCCAACGGGGCGCTGGCGGACTTCTCGAACTACGGGGATGAATCGGTTCTCCTGGCCGCGCCGGGCGAGAACATCTGGAGCGCGCTCCCGGCCTTCCCGGACGCGGGCGTGGCTGTGGCGGTCTACGATGAAGCCAAGGGTTACAAGAGCATGTTCTGGGGCTTCGGCCTGGAGGACCTGTCTACGTCCGACCAGGTTTACGACTGTCTGACGCGGACGGTCCGGGACTGGTTCGGCCTTGCACCGGGAGCGGACGTGCTGGTTGTTGATGACGACCATGGCATGTTTGGCGATACAACCGGCTACTACACCGGTGCCCTGGCCGACGCGGGCTACAACTACCAGTTGATCGAGGTTCCCCAGGGGGCGGTCGGGCCGTCCTCGGTCGTGATGGCGACATATGACGCCGTGATCTGGCAGACGGGATGGGCATGGTGGAGTGACGCGAATGGTATGGTGAGCAACCTTACGGACGCCGACATCCAGGCCCTAACCGCCTACCTTGACGGCGGAGGGAACATCCTTCTCTGTGGCCAGGACGCGGGCTACCTGATCGAAGGCAGTGACTTTTACACAATCTATCTGAAGGCGGAGTGGCTGCAGGAGGCGACGGACCTGCTTGTTCTCCGGCCCCTCACCGGTCTCCACGCGCCCTATGGGCAACCTGTGGACTACGTTTTCAACGAAGCGATAACCGACCTTGACCTTCTGAGTGCCCGGCCCGGCGGGGAACTTGTGCTCGGCGTTTCGGACTACGCCGCCTGGTCCGGCACCTCGATGGCCGCGCCCTTCGTCTCGGCCGGGGCGGCGCTGGCGCTCTCCCTAAAGGGCAGCCTTTCACCGAGTCAGTTGGCTGACATTCTGCGGAACAAGAGCCGTGCATTGGGCTCCCTGGACGGCAAAGTCGCCTCCGGCGGGACGCTGGACCTGGCCGCCGTCACGGCCTACGTCGCGGGCCTGTCCGCGCCGCCCTCCGGCGGCGGCGGCGGCGGTGGAGGCGGCGCCCCGGCGCCGACGGCGACCCTGCCGCCCGGCACCGAGGAGTTTGACACCACCGGCGACGCGCAGAGCCTCTCGGCCCTTGACGGTCAGGTTAACCTCGACCTCCCGGCGGGGGCGCTGCCGGACGGCGCGAAGGTCACCGTGAAACTGGCCGCCGACGAGCCGGAGAAGGCGCCGGCGGGCGCCGTGGCCGTAAGCCCCGTCTTCAGCTTCGAGACCACCGCGGCCCCGGCGAAGCCGGTGACGGTGCGCCTGCGCTACGACGCCGCGAAGCTGGCCGGCCTCGACCCGCGCGCGCTACTGGTCTTCCGCCGGAACGGCGACGGTACCTGGACGCGCGCCGGCGGCCGCCTGGACCGCGCCGCCCAGGCCGTGTCGGTGGAACTCGACCACTTCTCCGAGTACGCCGTCTTCGGCGTCCGCCGGTCCTTCCCGGACATCGCGGGGCACTGGGCGGCGAACGACATCGCCCTGCTGGCGGCGCGCGGCGTCTTCGACGGCGTCGTCTCCGGCGCCTTCAGCCCGGACCGCCCGGCGACGCGGGCGGAGCTGGCCGCCTTCCTGGTCAACCTGAAGGGCCTGGCCCCGGTGACGCCGCTGCAGCCGACCTTCAGCGACGTGCCGCCCACGTCCCGGTACTACGGCGCCGTCGAGGCGGCGGCGCGGGCCGGACTCATGGCCGGCCTCCCGGACGGCAGCTTTAAGCCCGATGCCACCGTCACCCGGGAGCAGATGGCCGCTATGCTGACGCGCCTGGCGGGCCCCCTCGGCTCCGGCGCGACCGGCCCCGTTAAAGCGCCGGCCTTCGCCGACGCCGCCGGCATCGCGCCCTGGGCCAAAAACGCCGTGGCCGAGGCCGCCGCGCGCGGCCTGATGCTCGGCGTGGCCGCCGACCGTTTCGCCCCGAAGGCGACCATAACCAGGGCCCAGGCGGCGGCCATCCTGGCGCGCCTCGGCGACCGCCTGGGCCTCTTCGAAGTGACGACCACGGTCACCGGCACCCTGACCTGGTCCGCCGTGGAGAAGCCGCACTGGGAGCTGGCCGCGGGCGGGAAGGTCTACGTCCTCCTGCCGGACGCGGCCGACAAGGCCACGGCCGCCTTCCTGCAGGCCAACCAGGGCCGTGAAATCACCGTCACCGGCATCCCGGCCGCCGGTCCCGACATCTACATGCGCGGCCCGGTGCTCCGCGTGACATCCGTTTTCAGTAGGGGGTCAGGCACTTAACTAAAAAGTTTTTAGTAAAGGGTCTGACCCTTTACTAAAAACCCTTTACTAAAAAGGGGGCGGCTCTCCCATACGCGGGGAGCCGCCCCCGGCGTTGGGAGGCGGATTAGGAAAGTTATTGTTTACGAGCGGCAGGTTTACGGTTTACCCTATTTGTAACAAGTTCGGTAAATGGGGTCTAGCCCGATGAAACTCCTGGATACATTCGGCGGTTTTCTGGCTGAGATTGAGCGTCAGGCCAAGGCTTTTTATGGTGAGCGACTCGTTACACTGGCTATCTTTGGATCAGTGGGCAGGGGAACACCGAGGCCGGATTCCGACGTCGATCTTCTGTTGGTGATCGATCGGTTGCCGCGGGGAAGGTTGGCGCGAATCAGAGAATTTGACCGTGTTGAACAGGCCCTTACCCCTTATCTGCAACAACTCCGGTGCAAAGGTATCGATACCTGCCTTTCACCGGTGATTAAGTCACCGGAAGAAGTCTTGCGGGGGAGCTTGCTTTTCCTGGATATGATTGAGGACGTACGCTTGCTTTACGACCGTGAAGGCTTCTTTGCCAGGTTTCTGGACCGTTTCCGTAAGCGGCTCGAAAAGCTCGGGGCTAGACGGGTGAAAAGCGGCGGGGCATGGCACTGGGTGCTGAAAGACGATTACCAGGTCGGGGAGGTTTTCGAGATATGACCAACCGTACCTTGGCGCAGAGCTACCTGATCAAAGCCATTAAGCGTCTTAAAATCCTCTCTGTGCTCCTGCAGGAGGAAGCCTACTCCGATGTCATCAGGGAAGCTCAGGAGATCGTGGAACTGGCTCTTAAGGGGATGTTGCGGCAAGTAGGGGTGGAGCCGCCCAAGCAGCACGATGTCGGCGGCCTTGTGGTGGAGTTTGAGAGCCGGTTTCCTTCCGAAGTTGCGGCCAACGTTGGACGCTTGGCCCAGATCTCTAAGTGGCTTCGCAAGGAGAGGGAGTTTTCCTTTTACGGCGACATAGATTTCATCCCCACGGAGGAATACACGGAGGCCGACGCGCAAAAGGCGATCAGTGATGCCTCGTTCGTTGTGGAGATGGCCCGGCTGACAATCCCCCCTGACTAGGACGGTCAAGCCCAATCGTTTAGTTAAGGGTCAGGCCCTTAACTCCCGGCGCTCCAGGGTCTTATGCGTTGTCCGGCCAAGCTGGCAATAGATGCAGTCCGCCCCAGCCGGCGTGACGGAACCGGGCCGAAGACGTGTCGGCACATTGTGCTCCTCATCCCTCAAACAGTTTTTAACGTACCATAGACGTCTACCCCCGGGGAGTCACGTTGCTGACCCCGGGGGTTCCTCTTCCACTTTACGCCAGTGGTTCCGCTCCCGAAACGAAACAGGGAAGCGTATCAACCGGACAGCGGTCAAACGGTTAAACGAAGCCCGAAGAAGGATCTTCGGCGATCGGGTGCTGCCCGGCAGTTCGGTGGATCTGATCCGGATTTCGGGGACACCATACTGAACCAGGCCGCCGGCAGGGCGGCGGGTGAACGGACGGGGCGGCTCCCTCCCGCGCGCGGGGGAGAGCCGCCCTTTTGCATTGGGAAGTTGAACGGCTGGGCGCCGAGGATCTGGCCTTGACGCTCGATGACCTGGAGAAGCTACGGCGAGATGAATAGGCCGCTGTACCTGGTCGATACCTCTGTTTGGATCCTTGGCCTGCGGCGGCAAGGCGTAACCGTCCCGGCGACGGACGTCCTCATCGCCGCCCTGGCGCTGGTCAACGGTTGCCTGCTGGTCCACCGCGACCACCACTATGAGATGGCACGGGAGGTGTTCCCCGAGCTGCGGACCATGCCGGCGGACGGCATACCCTGACGGGTAATACACGGGGGAGCCGCCCCTGCCGCTGCTTAGCGCTAGTATCCGATGTTTCCCAGGAACTCGGAGGGAAGGACAATACGGATCCCCTCAAAGTGCCGCAATGGGTAGAGGTGCTTGCGGTCCCCGGTGACCAGGTGGGAAGCCCGGCCATCGACGGCGCACTCCAGGATACGGTTATCGCCGTCACAGACCTCGACGACATGCAGTCTGGCTGCCGGCGGTACTATCTCCGCAGCCGTATCCGTTATCAGCAAACCGAACTTTAACCGCAGGACACGTTCCAGTTCTTCGAGAATAAAATCTGAGGTAAGAAGGGTGTAGCGCCTCTGCATGGCAAGGCGGAAAGCTTTGTCCGGAGGACCTCCGGGGAAGATGAGCGCGGAGAGCAAAACATTGGTGTCCAGGACCGCCCGGACCTCCGCCCGGACCATCTAATGCCGGACCTCGTCCACCAGGCGCTCCACCGCCTCCTCGTCGGCGATGCCCATCTCCGCAGCGCGGCGTGCGGCCATCGACTGGGCGGCGTCCCATTCGCGCAGTGCGATGTACTGACGCAACGCCTCCCGCACCATTTCACTCCTGGTGCGCTGTTCCTCCCGGGCCAGCCGGTCGGCCCTCTCGGCGAGAAGCGGGGGCAAGGATATCGCCCACACTTTGGTGTCGCGCATATGTGGCACCTCCCTGGGTATTACAAAGTATTACCGCCTACAAGATTATCATACGGTGCGTGTGGCGTCATTGTCAACGGCCGTCAAGCAAGGGGCGGGTAAGCAAAGGGGACGGGCGCAGGCAGAGCTGCGCCCCTACGATATCAAGGAAACCACACATCGAACCGCAGGGGTTTTTAGTAAAGGGTCAGACCCTTTACTAAAAACGTAGGGGCGGACCTCTGTGTCCG
>JASEER010000052.1 GCA_030019475.1 Thermoanaerobacterales bacterium
CCCCCCGTCGAGGAGTCTTTGCGACGGGGGGCCGGGGTGTGCCATAGCAGTAACTGTACACTCTGGCCCACTCCAGGAGTTCGCCCCGGGACACCATGGCCGCAAATTCCGTCTCGGACTTAAAATAATAGTGTTTTCCTTCGACCTCTCCCGCCCGCGGCGGGCGGGTGGTCGCCGAAACCGACAGCAGGGCACGCGGAGAACGTTCACACAAAAGGCGGCAAACAGTGCCCTTCCCCGCCCCCGACGGACCGGAAATAACGACAAGAAGCCCCGGCACTTGTTACTTAACCCTCTTCGCCCTCGCGGATCTGTTCAAGCTTACTTGTCAACCGGTGGGCCACGGTCTCGGGCTGCACGGCGGAAAGGATGACATGGTCCGAATCGGTGATGATCACCGCACGGGTCCGCCGGCCGTAGGTCGCGTCAATCAGCATCCCCCGGTCACGGGCCTCGGTAATAATGCGCTTGATGGGTGCCGATTCCGGGCTGACAATGGCCACAATCCGGTTAGCCGAAACGATGTTCCCGAACCCGATGTTGATCAGTCTGATATCCACCTGAGTCCCTCCTTTTTTAGCTCATCCAGCCTACTCCACGTTCTGTACCTGCTCGCGCACCTTTTCCAACTGGATCTTCAGTTCCACCACCAGCTTGGCGATGGCCTCGTCCTGGGCCTTGGAACCGATCGTGTTAACCTCGCGAAACATCTCCTGCGCGAGAAAATCAAGGCGCCGCCCGACCGGGCCCTCGGCCGCCAGGCAGTCCCTCGCCTGGCGCAGGTGGCTGGCCAGGCGCACCAGTTCCTCGGTGATGTCGGCCCTCTCGGCGAAGAAGGCGACCTCCTGCGCCAGCCTCGCGGGGTCTATCGTCAAATCCCCGGCCAGTTCCTGCAGGCGCTGTTCCAGTCGCTCGCGATAGGCGGCCGCAACCTCTGGAACGCGTTCCTTAATCCGAGCGGCCATATCCTCCATCTCCGCCAGGCGGGCATCCAGGTCGGAAGCGAGGACAGCGCCCTCCTCCCGCCGCATCACCACCAGGCCGCCGCAGGCCTGGCGTAAAGCCTGCTCGATGGCGGGCCACCACTCCTCGGGTTCGGCCTTCGGCTCGTCCGGGAGAAAGATTTGGGGCATGGCGATCAGATGATCAAGCGAAATCACTCCCGAGAGCCCCAAATCGCCCTGTAGGTCCTTCATTGCCTTATAATAAGCCAATGCCAGGTCCTTGTCAACTTTTACCGCAATCGGCCGTCCTTCTCCCTCATCCACGTTGAGGAAAACATCCACCCGCCCCCGGGAGATGTGCTCCAGAACCACGCGGCGGATACGGTCCTCCAGGGCCATCATGGAACGAGGCAGCCGGACCACGACCTCGCTGAAGCGATGGTTGACCGCTTTCAGTTCAACGGTAAATTTCCGATATGGTTCCTCCGCCTCCCCGCGGCCATACCCCGTCATGCTTTGCAGCAGATCTATCACCTACCACTTCTGAGAGCTAACCCTGTAATCTCCCCTGCCACCGCCGCGAGACGGTCCATACCCTCCCGGATGCGCTCCATCGAGGTGGCATAGGACAGGCGTATAAACGTGTCATCGCCGAACGCCACCCCCGGCACCACGGCTACGCCGGCGGCCTCCAGCAGGACGGCCGCCAGGTCGGTGGCGTTGTTAAGCGTCCGCCCCCGGAAGCTGCGCCCGAGCAGCCCCCGCACGCTCGGGAAAGCGTAGAACGCTCCGCCCGGACGCGGGCACGATACGCCGGGTATTCCGGCCAGGCGGTCCAGGATGTATTCCCGCCGCCGGGCGAACTCCTCCACCATCTCCCGTACCGGCTCCTGCGGCCCCTCGAGCGCGGCCGCCGCAGCGGCCTGGGCCATGGATGCTGGGTTTGAGGTGCTGTGGCTCTGCAGGGCGGTCATCGCCTTGGCCACATCCCGCGGCGCGGCGGCGTACCCGATGCGCCAGCCGGTCATGGCGTAGGCCTTCGAGACGCCGTTGATGACCACCGTCCGGGCCTTGATCTCCGGGGCCAGCGAGGCCAGGCTCACGTGTTCCAGCCCATCAAAGATCAGCTTTTCGTAAATCTCGTCGGCAATAACGTGAAGATTGGGTGCCTGAAGAACGATCTCCGCCAGGGCGGCCAGTTCGTCCCGGCCGTAGACCGCGCCCGTCGGGTTGGATGGGCTGTTCAATATCAGGATGCGCGTCTGAGGCCCGAGAGCCTCGCGCAGCGCGGCCGGCGTAAGCTTGAAGCCGTCTTCCATCCGGGTGGGCACGAGCCGCGGCGTAGCCCCGGCCAGCTTTACCTGCTCCAGGTAGCTGACCCAGTAAGGGACGGGAAGGATCACCTCGTCCCCTTCCTGGCAGAGGACCTGGATGGCGTTGTAAAGGGAATGCTTCGCCCCGACGGAGACCACGATCTCCGCCGGATCGTACTCCAGGCCGTTTTCCCGTTCAAGCTTCCCCACGATGGCCCGCTTGAGAGCCGCGGTGCCCCCGACGGGGGTGTACCGCGTCTGGCCCTGTTCGATCGCCCGGCAGGCCGCCTCGCGGATGTGCGCGGGCGTGTCAAAATCAGGCTCGCCCACGCCGAAGTTGATGACGTCGGCGCCCTGCTCCGTCATTTCCTTGGCCCGGGCGTCGATCGCCAGAGTAGGGGAGGGGGCGATCCCAAGGGCGCGTGCGGAAAGTGGCATCGGATGATTCCTTCCTTTCTTTAGTCCGCCATCATCGTTCCAAGACCGGGACATCGCCCGGTTCTTTTTAGAACCTTACCGGTTAGAACCTCACCGGCCCCAGCCTCTCCCGCAGGCGGCGCATGGCCTCCTGCAGCCGGGCGTCGGGGACGGTCAACGAAAGGCGGAACCAGCCCTCGCCACGCGTCCCGTAACCCGGACCGGGAGTGATCACCACCCCGGTCTTCTCCAGGACTTCCTCGGCAAACGAGGCCGACGTGTGCCCGGCCGGAACGGGCGCCCAGATGTAGAAGGTCGCCCCGGGCGTCGCCAGGCGCCAGCCGAGGTCGTTCAAGGTCCCCACCACAAGGTCCCGCCGCGCCTGGTAAATCCCCCGCAGGTCGGCGGTTCCTTCCTGCGGTCCCCGCAGCGCGGCGATGGCCGCGTATTGCACGGCCTGGAAGGCCCCCGAATCCAGATTGGTCTTCAGCCGCCCGAGGGCGCCGACCGCCCCGGCGTTCCCGGCCGCCCAGCCGATACGCCAGCCGGTCATATTGTACGGTTTGGAAACGGACCCGAACTCTATGGTCACGTCCTTCGCTCCCGGAACCTGCAGGAGGCTGGGCGGACGTTCGTTGTCATAGTAAATCTCGGAATAGGCCAGGTCGTGCGCGACCAGGATCTCATAGCGGCGCGCGAAATCTACGACCGACGTGAAGAAATCCAGGTTCGCCACCGCGCCCGTGGGGTTGTTGGGGTAGTTGAGAAACATGATCCGCGCCCGCCGCGCCGCTTCCGGCGGGATGGCGGCAAGGTCCGGCAGGAACCCGTCCTCGGGGTGAAGGGGGACATAATAGGGTTCCCCCCCGGCGAGGATCGTGCCCTGGTTGTAGACCGGGTAGCCCGGGTCGGGGATCAGGGCGATGTCACCGGGGTCCAGGTAGCACCAGGGAAGGTGGGCGATGCCCTCCTTGGATCCGATAAGGGAGACAACCTCCGTGGCCGGGTCAAGGGTCACCCCGAAACGGTCCTCGTACCAGGCGGCGACGGCCTCCCGGTAGGCGCGCAGGCCTACCGATGACGGGTACTGGTGGTTAGCGGGGTCGGCGACACGGCGCTGGGCCTCGGCGACGATATGCCCGGGAGTGGGCAGGTCGGGATCGCCGATGCCCAGGCTGATGACGTCTACCCCCTCCCGCCGCTTCTGATCGATCAACTGTTCGATCCGCGCAAACAGGTACGGGGGGAGATTCTCAACACGTTTCGCTTCCTTAAATAACAACACCGGTTCCTCCTTGACTGTACTCCTTCCGGGCGGGCGGGAACAACCGTTTACATCGGGCTCAGGCGGTAAATGCTCCTTTGCCAAGAGCCGTTCCCGCGGCTCCGCAATACCGCCCCTCAAATACCTTAACCGCCGGGCCGGTCATATAGACGTGCCCGTCCCCGGCCCACTCGATCTCCAGGACTCCGCCCGGGAGGTGGACGCTCACCCGCCGCCCCGTCAGTCCGTTCAGGTTCGCCGCCACGGCGACGGCGCAGGCGCCGGTGCCGCAGGCCAGGGTCGGACCGGCGCCGCGTTCCCAGACCCGGACACGGACGGCCTCGGGGCTCAAAAGCTGCACAAACTCGACGTTGGTCTTGCGCGGGAAGGCCGGGTGCGTCTCCAGGACCGGTCCCAGGGTTTCCAAGGGCACGGCGTCGAGATCGGGAACAAAGATCACGCAGTGCGGGTTCCCCATCGAAACGGCGGTGACGTTGAAGGTCCGCCCGCCCGCGGCCAGCGGTTCGTTAACCGCCCGCCCAGGGGAGCCGGCCATCGGTATGTCGTCCCGCGAGAGGCGGGGCGGTCCCATGTCCACCCGCACCCTGGCCGGTTCACCGCCGCCGGCGGGGATAACCTCGGGAACCAGCACCCCGGCGCCGGTTGCGATGCGCAGCCTCGGCTCACGCGCGCCGCCCGTCTCGAAGAGGTAGCGGGCTACACAGCGGATGGCGTTACCGCACATCTCGGCCTCGCTGCCGTCGCTGTTGAAAATGCGCATTTCGGCATCGGCGCCGGCCGCCGGAAGGATGAACACCAGGCCGTCGGCGCCGATGCCGAAATGCCGGTTGCAGACCGCCCGGGCCAGTTCCCCGGGCGCGTCCGCCAGGCCGTCCCGGCGGGCGTCGACGATCACGAAGTCGTTGCCGAGCCCGTGCCACTTCATAAAAAACAACGTTTGGTCACCTCGATAAGGCACGCTTGCCTGCATCAGTCCAGGCCTTTTGCCGCCCCCAGGCGGATAATCTCCAGCACGAGCCTGGCGCTGGCCACGAGGTCGTCCAGCCGCAGGAACTCGGCCGTGGAATGCACCCGCTGCATGCCGCAGGAGAGGTTGGCGGTCGGGATGCCGGAGGCGTTGAAGACGTTGGCGTCGCTGCCTCCCCCGCTCTGCTCCAGGCGGGGGGTTATGCCGAGCCGCTCCATAGCCCGCCGCGCCAGGGTGACCACGGGAGCGTCCGGCGGGAGACGGAAGGACTCGTACAGCGTCTCCACCTCGGTCTGTATTTCGGCCCCGCTTTCGCGGACGGCGGTTTCCAGGCCCTGGAGAATTTCCTGCGTCATGGCCGCGCGTTTGGCGTCGTCCAGGCTGCGTGACTCCCCCTCGACCGTCACCCGGTCGGGAACGATGTTCGTCGCCTGGCCGCCCCGGATGACCCCGATGTTGGCCGTTGTTTCCGGGTCGATCCGGCCCAGCCGCAGCCCGGCGATTCCCCGCGCCGCCGCCTGGATGGCGTTGATCCCCTCCTCCGGGCAAATGCCGGCATGCGCGGCCCGCCCGATCACGGTCGCCACCAAGCGGTCCTGTGACGGCCCGCGGACGATCACCTGGCCCGGGGGCCCCTCGCTATCCAGGATAAACCCCATCCGGGACTGCAGGCGGCCGAACTCCAGGTGTTTGGCTCCCAGGAGGCCGACCTCCTCGGCCACGGTGAACACAATCTCCAGCGGCGGATGGGCTTCGCCCCCGGCCTTTATGACCCGGACGGCCTCCAGGATGGCGGCGATGCCCGCCTTATCATCACCGCCAAGAATGGTGTCGCCGGCGCTGGTCACCACCCCGTCCCGCACCCGGGGCCTGACCCGTCTCCCCGGCTCCACCGTGTCCATATGGGCCCCGAGCAAAATGGCCTGCCCCTCACCGGGCAGACGGGCGATAAGGTTTCCCGCGTTGCCGTTGACGGCCCTCGCCGTTTGGTCTTCCTCGACGGTGCAGCCCAGTTCCCGCAGGCGGCTCTTCAAGTTATCGGCTATATCCCGTTCCTGGCGCGAAAGGCTGTCAATGCGCACCAGTTCCAGGAAGCTTTCGGCCAGCCGTTCCCGGCTAACCAACGGCCACACCTCCCGCCAGCTGTTCCCGGGCCAGGGCCGCTCCCCGTTCCAGGGCGCTCCGGTTGACGGGGATCAGGTTATGCCGCCGCGGGGGCAAGACCTTGGCCAGGGCTGCCACGGCCGACTCCAGGACGACGACGCCGGTCACCGCAATGCAGGCCCCGAGAAGAACATTGGCGGCCACGCGACTCGAACCCAGATCTTCGGCAATCTCATTGGCCGGGATCGCGAGCACCCGTACGTCACGCCTGCCCACGCGGTTTTCGACCAGGGAACTGTTAATAATAATCAGTCCTCCCGAAACAACATTCGGCGCAAAAGCTTCAAGTGAAGGCTGATTCATCACTATCAGGCAGGTCGGCTCCGTGACCAGGGGGGAGCTTATCGGGGTATCGGATACCGTGACCCCGCAGTTTGCCGTGCCGCCCCGCATTTCCGGCCCGTAAGAGGGGATCCACGCCACGTGCTTGCCCTCCTCCATCCCGGCGTAGGCCAGCAGCTGGCCCGTGGACAGGATGCCCTGCCCGCCGAACCCCGCGATCAGGATTTCCTCTAACACGCCGTTTCACCCCCCTCGCTGAACTCCGCCGGTTTCTTAAACTCGCCCAGGGGGTAAACCGGGAGCATGTTTTTCTCCAACCAGGCGAGAGCCTCGACCGGCGAAAGCCCCCAGTTCGTCGGGCAGGTTGAGAGGACTTCAACCAGACTGAAGCCCAGGCCCCGTTGCTGGACCTCAAAGGCCGTCTTGATCGCCCGCTTCGCGCGGAGTACGTTGCCCGGGTTGTGTACCGAAACGCGGGCCACGTAGACCGCTCCCTCCACAGTGCTCAAAAGCTCGGCCATCCGCAGGGGGTAACCGGCCGTCTCCTTGTTCCGGCCAAAAGGAGTGGTGGTCGTTTTCTGGCCGAGGATGGTCGTGGGCGCCATCTGCCCTCCGGTCATCCCAAACACGGCGTTATTGACAAAGATAGTGCTGATCCTTTCCCCGCGGCTGGCGGCGTGGACGATTTCGGCCGTGCCGATGGCCGCCAGGTCACCATCCCCCTGGTAGGTGAAGACGAAACGGTCCGGCAGGACGCGCTTGACGCCGGTGGCCACCGCCGGGGCGCGGCCGTGGGCCGCTTGGATCATGTCCACGTTGAAGAAGTCGTAGGCGAAGACGGCGCAGCCCACCGGACACACCCCCACCGTCTTCTCGCGCAGCCCCAGTTCATCAATAGCCTGCGCGACCAGGCGGTGGATGATGCCGTGGGTGCAACCGGGGCAATAGCTGAAGGGCTTATCGGTCAGCGCCTGCGGCCGTTTAAAAATGGTTCTGGCCACCCGCCGACACCTCCATCACCTTTTGTAGTTCGGCGAAGACCTCGCGCACCGTGGGCACCGTCCCGCCCGGGCGGCCGTAAAAGTGAATCGGGAAACCGCCGTTGACGGTCAGGCGGACATCCTCGACCATCTGCCCCAGGTTCATTTCTACCACCAGAAACCGCTCGGCCCTTCCGGCCCGGAGAAAGGCCTTCTCCGGGAAGGGCCACAGGGTGATGGGGCGGATCAGGCCTGCGGCGATACCCGCTTTCCGGGCCCGGTCGACGACCGCCTTGGCGATGCGCGCCACCGTGCCGAAGGCCACCAGGACCGTCTCGGCGTCTTCGAGGCGGTACTCCTCCCAGCGCTGTTCGGCGACCTTCATCGTGTCATACTTGGCCGCGAGGGCCCAGTTCCGTTCCTCGTTCACCTCGGGCACGATGTAAAGTGAATTGATGATGTTCGGCTGCGTGCGGCCGCCCAGGCCGACGGTCGCCCACGGTTTCGGCGGCGGCGACGGCAGGGTCCCCTCTTCCATTTCGACGGGCTCCATCATTTGCCCCAGGATCCCGTCGCCGACAACCATCACCGGGTTGCGGTACCTGTCGGCGAGGTCGAAGGCCTCCTGCATCATCTCGATGATTTCCTGCACGGTGGCCGGGGCCAGAACGGACATCCGGTAATCCCCGTGCCCGCCGCCCCGCGTGGCCTGGAAATAGTCCCCCTGGGAGGGGGCAATGTTTCCAAGGCCGGGGCCCCCGCGCATGACGTTGACGATCACGCAGGGCAGTTCGGCGCCCGCCATGTACGATATGCCCTCCTGCATCAGGCTGATCCCGGGGCCGGACGAGGAGGTAAGCACGCGTGCCCCGGCCGCGGCTGCGCCGTATACCATGTTGATCGCGGCCACCTCGCTCTCCGCCTGCAGGTAAACGCCGCCGATCTCCGGGAGGCGCCGTGCCAAAAAATGCGGGAGTTCAGACTGGGGCGTGATCGGGTAACCGAAGAAGTGGCGGCAGCCGGCCCGGATCGCCCCTTCTCCGAAGGCCTCGTTACCCTTCATTAACACTCTCGACATCGACTTCTTCCCCCCTCTCCACGGCGACCTCGATAACCACGTCGGGGCACATCCAGGCGCAAACGGCGCAGCCCGTGCACCGTTCCTGTTCGTAAACCGTGGCCGGATGGAAGCCCGTACTGTTAAAGTGCTCGGCCAGGACGATGATCCCCCGGGGGCAGAACTTGACGCAGATTCCACACCCCTTGCAGCGTTCCTCGTCAAATGTTACGCGGGCCAATGTCTTTCCTCTCCCTTTAGGTTACATCCAACCCTGATCTCCGGTTTCCCAAAACCGGTTGCTCAATCCCCGTGCTCCCAACTCTCCCACGGCGGACGCATGTACAGCGTCAAGGGAAGCACCGGCACATCCAAAACTTCCGTCACCGCCGGGGCGAGGTCGGCCCGCGCCGCCGCGAAGGCTACCGGCCGGCCAAGGGCGCCGGCCGCCGCATCGACCACCTGCCGTCCTTCCCACAGAGTGCGGGCGTCGGTGGCCGGACCCAGGTTGGCGTTGTTCACCAGGCAACTGACCCGCACCCGCGACGCCCGCTCCACCGCGGCGACCATCCGCAGGATATCCGGTACCGTACGCGTGTAAGGCCGGTAGGGGTTAACCACAAAAAAGACGGCGTGTTCATCAGGGAGAAGGTACTCGCGGTAGCAGCCCAGGACCGTCGCCCCAACATCATCCCCGCCCACGTCAAAGACGCCCCAGCGGTCTCCCCCCGTCAGGACCCCGAGGATGGCCGGCATCAGAACAGGGATATCGGCCTGGACCATCTCCGGCGGCGGACAGATCACCTGGAGGCCCGGCCTTTCCAGGCGTTCCCGGGCCAGACGGGTACGGAAGTAAGGGTTGACAATGTCCAGGTCCACCAGGGCCACCGTTCGTGGGCCGACAAGCGACAAGGCGGTGTTGACGGCCACCTCGGTCTTGCCGCTGCCGAGGTTCCCAACGAAGATATTGATACGCTTTAATCCAGGAACACGCGGCTTGTCTAGCATGGCTTCGTTACCTTCGGCTGAATTCCTCCCGGTTTCTTCCCAAACGGTCGAGAAAACGGAGTAAGCGGTTCCGTTCGATGATAACGCTCAGGGAATAGCGTTCCGTTAATAAATGAAGCCCGAGCAAGACCAGAACGATGATCCCGCGGGTCGGCAGGTCCAGCAACCAGACCGCCGACAGGCCCAGAGTGACTCCGAGAACGTTCGACCCCGCGTCTCCCATCATTGCCCTGGCCCGCAGGTCCAGCGGGAGGTAGGCCAAAAGACAGCCGGTCACGGTGGCCAGGAAGAACAGCCGGGGATCGCCCCAACCCGCCACCGCCAGCAAACCGGCCGCAAGGAGGTAGGCCTTGCCGGCCCGGCCCGGCCGCAAGTCCAACAGGTTCAGCGTGTTGGCGGCCAGGGCGATAAGCAGGGTGTTCACGATGACCTCGCGCGCAGGCGCGGTGCTGACGCTGGCCAGGAAGGCGATCACCACCCCCCCCAGCGCCTTTAGCGCGCCGGTGGTCAGCTCCCCCCGCAGGAGGCGTCCGAAATGGCCCTTAAGGCCGGATGTCGCACGCGAGCCGAACACGTCGTCGATAAAGCCCAGGAGGGCCATGCCTCCCGTTACCAGGAGAAAGACCATCAGGTCGGACCGGAAGCGCGCGGCGTCCACCAACAGGTAAGTCACCGAGAAAACCAGTGTCGGCGCCAAAAAAAATACAAGGCCGACCCCTAAGGGAATGGCCCGGCCCTGGTAGTTTTGCCGGACAAAGCCAGCTGCGGCCGCCATCTCTTTAAGCATGGGCAAGATGATCAGCGCGGTGATAAAACCCAGTATGAAGAAGAGGGCGATAAACACGCCTTACCTTTCACCTCTTGGGCCGTAACGGCGGTAACAATGCCAGAATGTCCGGGCGATATCCGCGAACTGTCGCCCCCGGTGCCAAAAACCGGCCAAGTCACGTCCGGTCTCCCGGTGCGTCATGTTCGTGGGAACCTCCCGCACGCGCAGGCCCGCCCGCGCGGCGGCGATGGTCATCGCCACCTCGGCGCCGAAACCCGGGGCAAGGGGCAGAATCGAAGGCGCGACATTCTTGCGCAGGGCGCGCTGCCCCGAAATGGGGCTTTCCATCTCCAGGCCGGTGAAGTACCGTATGCCCCGGCGGGCCAGGCCCTTCACCAGCCCGAACCCGCCCTTCCGCCGGGCGCGGGGAAACCGGGCCACCGTAAGATCGGCCTTCCCCGCCAGGATCGGCAGGATAAGCTTGCGCGCCTCCGCCGCGCTGGCGCCGAGGTCGGCGTCAAGCAGCACCAGGATATCCCCCCGGGCCTCTCGGATACCCCTGGAGAGGGCGGCTCCCTTTCCCTGATTGAAATCCTGCCGCACCACCCGCGCCCCTGCGGCAGACGCTTCGGCCGTCGTTTGATCGCTGGAGGCATCATCAACCACCAGGATCTCCTCCACCTCTGCTATGCCGCGTACGGCGCGGATCGTTTCCCCGATCCGCCCGGCCTCGTTATAGGCCGGAATGATCACACTGACCCCCTTCAACGGGAGGCATCCTCCTCGGTGGCGAAACCGGGGAGCAGGCTCTCAGCCGTTTCCTTGACGCCGTAGTTTCCCGGCTGGCCGGCGATCGCCGCCACCAGGGCGAACTGTCCGGCCACGGTGTCGATATTGTCCACCGTCGCCGTGCAGCGGCGCTGGTAGTCTTTCATATAAGAGAAGGGTACGGATGTTTCCTCCACGCCGCATACGGAGATTTTATTCTTGGCAAAGATATCGAGCAAGGGTATGTCCA
>JASEER010000053.1 GCA_030019475.1 Thermoanaerobacterales bacterium
CGGGACGAAGGCGGCCAATTACGCCGTATACGGGAGCGACCTCCTGGTCGCCGTCGGCGTCCGCTTCGACGACCGCGTGACGGGCAAGATCGAGAGCTTCGCCCCGGAGGCGCGAGTCGTCCACATTGACATCGACCCGGCCGAAATGGGCAAGAACGTCCCGGCCCACATCGGGATTGTCGGCGACGTCCGCATGGTCCTGCAACAGCTCCTGGAGGCCTTGATCGCCAATCCGAACCCGGCTTGGGCGGAGAAGATCAAGGCCTGGAAAAAGGAATACCCCCTGGAATACGGCCCGGGCACCATGAAACCGCAAAACGTGGTCCGTGAGATTTACGAGGTGACCAGGGACCGGCCGGCACGCATCGCCACCGAGGTCGGCCAGAACCAGATGTGGGCGGCCCAGTTCTACACCTTCACCCGCCCGCGCAGCTTCATCTCGTCCGGCGGGCTGGGGACGATGGGCTTCGGCTTCCCGGCGGCCATCGGCGCCCAGGTCGCCTGCCCGGACGAAGTCGTCATCGACATCGCCGGCGACGGCAGCATCCAGATGAACATCCAGGAGCTGGCCACCGCCGTCAACTACGAACTGCCCGTAAACGTGGCCATCCTCGACAACGGGTACCTGGGCATGGTCCGCCAGTGGCAGGAACTGTTCTACAACCGGCGCTATTCCTACACCGAGCTGAAGAACCCGGACTTCGTCAAGCTGGCCGAGGCCTACGGCGCCGAAGGCCTGCGCGTCGAGAAGCCGGCCGGGATCCGCCCCGCCCTGGAGCAGGCCATCAAGTCTTCGAAGCCGGTCCTCATCGACTTCCTGGTCGAGCGCGAGGAAAACGTAATGCCGATGGTCCCGCCCGGGGAAGCGATAAATAAGATGTTGGGTTAGAGAGGGAGGGTTTAAGGAAATGCGCCGCACCTTCGCCGTCCTGGTTGAGAACCATCCCGGCGTCCTCGCCCGCGTGTCCGGGCTCTTCGCCCGCCGCGGCTATAACATCGACAGCCTGGCGGTGAGCCGTACCGACAATCCGCATATTTCCCGCATGACCATCGTTGTCGAGGGCGACGAGGTGGTCCTGGACCAGGTGGCCAAGCAACTGGGCAAGCTGGTGGACGTCATCAAGGTGCAGGACATCACGGCCGAGCCCCACGTCGACCGTGAACTGGTCCTGATCAAGGTCAACGCCGATGCCGAGGCCCGCGCCGAAATCATGCAGATCGTCGAGATCTTTCGCGCCCACATCGTCGACATCAGCCGGCGCAGCCTGATTATTGAAGCCACGGGCGACGAGGGCAAGATCAACGCTATCGAGCAGGCCCTCAAGCCCTTCGGTATCCGCGAGCTGGTGCGGACCGGCAAGATCGCTATGATCCGCGGCCCCAAAACCGTAACCCATGACAAGGAGGACTAAATAGAAATGCGTGTCTACTACGACCAGGACGCCAACCTGGATGTACTGAAGGGTAAGAAAGTGGCCGTCATCGGCTACGGCAGCCAGGGTCACGCCCAGGCCCAGAACCTGCACAACAGCGGCGTGGACGTCGTCGTCGGGCTGCGGCCGGGCAGCGCCAACTGGCAGCGGGCCCAGAACGACGGCCTGCAGGTCATGCCGGTCGCCGAAGCCGCCCGGGCGGCGCAGATCATCCAGATCCTGACGCCCGACGAGACCCAGCCGAAGCTTTACGCCGAGAGTATCGCTCCCGCCCTGACCGAGGGGAAGGGCCTGATGTTCTCCCACGGGTTCAACATCCACTACGGCCAGATCGTGCCCCCGCCCGACGTCGACGTCTTTATGGTCGCCCCGAAGGCCCCGGGCCGGATGGTCCGCCGCCTCTACACCGAGGGCAAGGGCGTGCCGAGCCTGATCGCCGTCGCCCAGGACTACACCGGGCAGGCCAAGGACCTCGCCCTGGCCTACGCCAAGGCCATCGGCAGCACCCGGGCGGGCGTTTTCGAAACCACCTTTGAAGAAGAGACCGAAACCGACCTCTTCGGCGAGCAGTGCGTCCTCTGCGGCGGCGTCACCGAGCTGATCAAGGCCGGCTTCGAGACCCTGGTCGAGGCGGGCTACGCCCCGGAGATGGCCTACTTCGAGTGCCTGCACGAGCTGAAGCTGATTGTCGATCTGATCTACGAGGGCGGCATCTCCCATATGCGGAACAACGTCAGTAACACCGCCGAGTACGGCGACTACATGGTCGGCCCGCGGATCATCAACGAGGACGTCCGCGAGGAGATGCGCGCCGTGCTGGCCGAGATCCAGGACGGGAGCTTCGCCCGGGAGTGGATCCTGGAGAACCAGGCCAACCGGCCGTCCTTCAACGCCATCCGCCGCGCGGAGCGGGAGCACCTCATCGAGGAGGTCGGCGCCGAGCTGCGCAAGATGATGCCCTGGCTGAAGTAGGGGCGGACCTCTAACCAAAGGAGAATAAAACACCATGCCCGAGCGCGTGTACATCTTTGACACCACCCTGCGGGACGGCGAGCAGTCCCCGGGCGTGAGCCTCAACCTGAACGAGAAGCTCCAGATCGCCCGGCAGCTGGCGGCCCTCGGCGTCGACGTCATCGAGGCCGGCTTCCCCTTCGCCTCGCCGGGCGACTTCGAGGGCGTACGCGCCGTGGCCCGCGAGGTCCGCGGCGTGACGGTGGCCGGCCTGGCGCGCGCCCACTTCCCGGATATCGACCGCGCCTGGGAGGCGCTGTCCGGGGCCGAGCAGCCGCGCATCCACACCTTCATCGCCACCTCGGACATTCATATGCAGCACAAGCTGCGCATGGGCCGCGAGCAGGTGCTGGAGGCCACCGCCGCGGCCGTGAAACGGGCCAAGAGCTACACCTCCGACGTCGAGTTCTCGGCCGAGGACGCCTCCCGTTCCGACCTGGACTTCCTCTGCCGGGTCATCGCCACGGCCATTGAGGCCGGGGCGACGACCATCAACATCCCGGACACCGTGGGCTATGCCACGCCCGACGAGTTCGGGGCCTTCATCGCCGCCATCCGGGAGAAGACCCCGGGGATCGAGAAAGCCGTCCTGAGCGTCCACTGCCACAACGACCTGGGGCTGGCGGTGGCCAACACCCTGGCGGCGGTGAAGAACGGCGTGCGCCAGGTGGAGGGCACCATCAACGGCATCGGGGAGCGCGCCGGCAACGCCGCCCTTGAAGAACTGGTCATGATCCTGCACACCCGGGCCGAGTCCCTCGGCCTCGTGACCGGCATCAGGACCGAGGAAATCTACCGCACCTCGAAGCTCGTCAGCCTGTTGACCGGCATGCCGGTGCAGTTCAACAAGGCCGTCGTCGGCAAGAACGCCTTCCTGCACGAGTCGGGCATCCACCAGGACGGCGTGCTCAAGGAGCGGACCACCTACGAGATCATGAACCCGGCCATGATCGGGATCACCCGCACCAACCTGGTGCTGGGCAAGCACTCCGGGCGGCACGCCTTCCGGCAGCGCCTGGCCGACCTGGGCTACGACCTCAGCGGGGAGGAACTGAACGCGGCCTTCGCCCGCTTCAAAGAGCTGGCCGACACCAAGAAGAACATCGAGGACGAGGACCTGGAGGTCATCGTCGAGGAGCAGATCCGCAAGGTACCGGCGACCTACGAGCTGGAGTACCTGCACATCTTCAGCGGGACCACCGTCAAGCCGACGGCCGTCGTGGCCCTCGCCGTCGAAGGGGAACTGGTCCAGGAGGCGGCCTGCGGCAACGGCCCGGTGGACGCGATCTACACAGCCATCGAGAAGATCACCGGCCGCAAGTATCCCCTGGTCAGCTACGTCATCGACGCCGTCACCGGCGGCACCGACGCCCTGGCCAACGTCACCGTCAAGCTGACCAACGAGCAGCAGAAGGTTTTCACCGGCCGCGGCATCAGCACCGACGTCCTGGAGGCCAGCGCCCGCGCCTACATCAACGTCCTCAACAAGATCGCCTACGAGGAGAAACGAGCATAACATGGGAATGACCATTACCGAAAAGATCCTCGCCCGCCACGCGGGGCGGGAGACGGTCCGTCCCGGGGAACTTATCTCCGCGCGGGTGGACGCCGTCCTGGCCAACGACATCACCGCCCCCCTGGCCATCCAGGAGTTTGCGAAGACCGGCGTGGACCGGGTCTTCGACCCGGACCGGGTCTACCTGGTCCCCGACCACTTCGTCCCCAACAAGGACATCAAGTCCGCCGAGCAGGCCAAGGTCATGCGGGACTTCGCCCGCGCCAGGGGCCTGACCCACTACTTCGAGGTCGGGCGGATGGGCATCGAGCACTGCCTCCTGCCCGAGCAGGGTCTGGTGGGACCGGGAGAGGTCGTCATCGGCGCCGACTCCCACACCTGCACCTACGGCGCCCTGGGGGCCTTCGCCACCGGGGTCGGCTCGACCGACCTGGCGGCGGCCATGGCCCTGGGTGAGACCTGGTTCAAGGTGCCTGAAACCGTCCGCTTCGTCTACGAGGGCGAACTGCCGGAGTGGGTGGGGGGCAAGGACCTCATCCTGCACACCATCGGCGACATCGGCGTCGAGGGCGCCCTCTACAAGGCCATGGAGTTCACCGGCCCGGTCATCTCCGCCCTCTCGATGGACGGCCGCTTCACCATGTGCAACATGGCCATCGAGGCCGGCGCCAAGAACGGCATCGTGCCCCCGGACGAAAAGACCGAGGCCTACGTCCGCGGCCGGGCGGTCCGCCCGTATGAACTGCTGCAGAGCGACCCGGACGCCGGGTACGCCCGGACGATCACCTACGACGTGAGCCGCCTGGAGCCCGTGGTCGCCTTCCCGCACCGCCCGGACAACACGCGGCCGGTCAGCCGGGCGACCCACGTCGAGATCGACCAGGCCGTCATCGGCTCCTGCACCAACGGGCGGATCGAGGACCTGCGCCTGGCGGCGCGCGTCCTCGACGGGCGGCGCGTCCACGACCGCGTGCGCCTGATCGTCATCCCCGGCACCCAGCGGATCTACCAGCAGGCCGTCGACGAGGGCCTGATCTCCGTCTTCATCCGCGCCGGGGCGGCGGTCAGCACCCCGACCTGCGGGCCCTGCCTGGGCGGTCACATGGGCATCCTGGCCCGCGGGGAGCGGGCGATAGCCACCACGAACCGCAACTTCGTGGGCCGCATGGGGCATCCCGAAAGCGAAGTCTACCTGTCTAACCCGGCCGTGGCCGCGGCTTCCGCCGTCCTGGGCCGGATCGCCCATCCCGCGGAGGTGGTGAAATAATGCTCTTCGAAGGACGCGCCTGGAAATTCGGCGACAACATCGACACCGACGTCATCATCCCCGCCCGCTACCTGAACACCTCCGACCCGAAGGAACTGGCGGCGCACGCCATGGAGGACGCTGATCCCACCTTCGCCGCGCGGGTTCAGCCGGGTGACATCATTGTCGGGGGCAGCAACTTCGGCTGCGGCTCCTCGCGCGAGCATGCCCCGCTGGCCCTCAAGCATGCCGGCGTGGCCTGCGTCATCGCCGCCAGCTTCGCCCGCATCTTCTACCGCAACGCCTTCAACATCGGCCTGCCGATCCTGGAGTGCCCCGAGGCCGCGGCCGCCGTGAACGACGGCGACCGCCTGCGGGTCGACGCCGGGACGGGGCGCATCACCAACCTGACCACCGGCGCGGAGTACACCGCGCGGCCCATCCCTTCCTTCATGCAGGAGATCGTCGCCCGCGGCGGGCTGATAGAATGGGTTAAGGCGCGGTTAGAAAGCAAGTAAGTGGTAGGGGATAAAATGCGCACGGTCGAGATCTACGACACGACGCTCCGCGACGGAGCGCAGGGAGAGGGCATCTCCTTCTCCGTCGAGGATAAGATAAAGATCGCCCGCCGCCTCGACAAGCTCGGCGTGCATTACATCGAGGGCGGCTGGCCGGGCTCCAATCCCAAGGACATGGAGTTCTTCCGGCGCATGGCCGGGCGCCCGCCGAAGAACGCCCGCCTCTGCGCCTTCGGCAGCACGCGGCGTGTCGGCATCCGGCCCGAGGACGACGCCAACCTGCGGGCCCTCCTGGAGTCCGGCGTCGAGACGGTGACCGTCTTCGGCAAGAGCTGGGACTTCCATGTCTTGCGCGCCCTGAACACCACCCTCGACGAGAACCTGGCCATGATCCGCGAATCGGTGGCCTACCTGCGGGACAAGGGCCGGCATGTCCTCTACGACGCCGAGCACTTCTTCGACGGCTACCGGGCCAACCCGGACTACGCCCTGGCCACCCTGGCCGCGGCGCAGGCGGCGGGCGCGGAGCGCATCGTCCTCTGCGACACCAACGGCGGTCTTCTTCCGTCCGACGTCCCGGCGGTCATCGCGCGCGTGCGGGAGACCATCCACGTTCCCCTGGGCGTCCACGCCCATAACGACGGCGGCCTGGCCGTGGCCAACAGCCTGCTGGCCGTACAGGCCGGCGTGGACCACGTCCAGGGGACGGTCAACGGCTTCGGGGAGCGCTGCGGCAACACCGACCTCTGTGTCCTGATCCCCAACCTGAGCCTGAAGATGGGGCTCGCCACCATCCCGCGGGACCACCTGGTTTACCTGACCGACCTCTCCCGCTACGTCAGCGAAATAGCGAATGTCAGCCCCGATCCCCGCCAGCCCTACGTCGGGACCAGCGCCTTCGCCCACAAGGGGGGCGTGCACGTCAACGCCCTGCTGAAGGACCCGCACACCTACGAGCACATGGATCCCGAGGCGATCGGCAACAAAAGGCGGGTCCTGGTGTCAGAACTTTCCGGTCTGGCGAATTTAGTATATAAGTACCGGGAGTTCAACCTGGACTTGGAACAGCCCAGGGAGGAAACGCGGCGCCTCCTGCAGGACCTCAAGGAGCTTGAGAACCAGGGCTTCCAGTTCGAGGGCGCCGAGGGCTCCTTCGAGCTGCTGGTACGCCGGGCCTGCAACGGCTACCAGAAGCCGTTCGCCCTGGAGAGCCTGCGCCTGATCATCGAGCTGAAAGAGGACCGCCACATCTCCTCCGAGGCGACCATCAAGCTGCGCGTGGGCGACAGGACCGTGCACACCGCCGCCGAGGGGAACGGTCCGGTCAACGCCCTGGACGCCGCGCTGCGCAAGGCGCTCGAGTCCTTCTACCCGGAGATCGCGCGCATGCACCTCATCGACTACAAGGTGCGCGTCCTGAACGAGAAGGCCGGCACCGAGGCCGTGGTCCGCGTCCTGATCGAGACCGGCGACGGGCAGCGCTCCTGGGGCACGGTGGGCGTCTCGGCCAACATCATCGAGGCCAGCTGGCAGGCCCTGGCCGACAGCCTGGCCTACGGCCTCCTTAAGGCCGCCGAGGGCGGTGATGAAACGGAGGAATAAAAACCCAAGAGTTTGCTCCCCGCATCCCTGACATGGCAGACGTCGCATGCATAACATAAATCAGGCTATTGAAGAAAACCTTCACCACGTGATAGAGTTGTACTATCGGGAATAGGGGCGATATTTCGAGCGATGGGCAGAATGTTCGGCACCGACGGCGTGCGCGGCGTCGCCAACCGTGACCTGACTCCCGAGCTGGCCTTCAAGCTGGGCCGGACGGGTGCATATATCCTAACCAGCGAAACAGGGGCGCGTTCCATCGTCATCGGGCGCGACACGCGCCTGTCCGGCGACATGCTGGAGGCCGCCCTGGTCGCCGGCATCTGCTCGGTCGGCGTCGACGTCTGGCGCGTCGGCGTCATGCCCACCCCGGCCGTGGCCTACCTCACCCGCGCCCTCGGGGCGGGGGCCGGCGTCGTCATCTCCGCTTCACACAACCCCTTCCAGGACAACGGCATCAAGTTCTTCGGCGCCAACGGCTACAAACTGCCCGACGCCATCGAGGACGAGATCGAGGCCCTGGTGGCCGACCCGCGCAACGGGCTGCCTTCGCCGACGGGCGCCGGCGTCGGCCGGGTGCGCCGGGTAACCGACGCCGCCGACCGCTACCTGGCCTTTGCCCGTTCCGCCGGCCCGGCGGACCTCTCGGGCCTGCGCGTCGTCGTCGACTGCGCCAACGGCGCCGCCAGCCGACTGGCCCCGGGACTGCTGCGCGACCTGGGCGCCACGGTCATCCCCCTGGCCTGCGAACCCGACGGGGCGAACATCAACGTCGACTGCGGCTCCACCCACCCGGAACACCTCCGCGCCGCCGTACGGGAGGCCGGGGCCGACCTGGGCCTGGCCTACGACGGAGACGCCGACCGGCTGATCGCCATTGACGGGACGGGCGAGGTCGTGGACGGGGACCGGATCATGGTCATCTGCGCCCGCCACCTCAAAGAGCGCGGGCTGTTGAAGGAGAACACCGTCGTCGTGACCGTCATGAGCAACCTGGGCCTGCACCTGGCCCTGCGGGACAGCGGCATCCGGGTGCTCCAGACTGCGGTGGGCGACCGCTACGTCCTGGAGGAGATGCTCCGCGTGGGGGCCTGCCTGGGCGGTGAGCAGTCCGGGCACATCATCTTCCTCGACCACAACACCACCGGCGACGGCATCCTGACGACGATGAAACTGCTCCAGGTGATGGCCGAGACGCAAAAACCGCTTTCCGAACTGGCGGCGCAGATGGAGTGCCTGCCCCAGATCCTCGAAAACGTGCGCGTGCGCGACAAGGGCCGCGTCATGACCAGCCCGCGCCTGCAGGAGGCCGTCCGGCGGCAGGAAGAGGAGATGCGCGGGCAGGGACGCATCCTGGTCCGTCCCTCGGGCACGGAGCCCCTGGTGCGGGTCATGGTCGAGGGCCGGGATCCCGAGTTGCTTATGCGCGTGGTCAACGACCTGGTCCAGGTAGTCGGCGAAATCGACAACGACGGGGGAGGTGAGGCCTGGCCGCAAGCGAGCGCCTGACGTCCGACGGACAAAGCCGTAAGCGCCAGACCCGGCACTCAACTCGGAGAATAAGGTTACCGTGAAACGTCACCTTTTCTCCCCGGGACTTGCAAGGTTTGTTCAACCTGTCACTGAGTCCTGCAGTTGAGTGCTGGATGACGAGGGTGGAGGTTTATCGAAGTCTTCGGCGGATGCCTCCCGGCCGGCCACGGCCGTCAACGGTACCACAAAACCGCCGGGCAACCGGCGGGACAAAAGGTGCCAGGTGGCATGAGGCAAGCTCATCTATTGTAGTGCCGTGCTTTGCCGGCGCTTTTTTATTGCCCTTTGAGGAGGTTTCCCTTATGTGCGGCATCGTTGGCTATACCGGTGACAAACCCGCCGTGCCGATCCTCCTGGACGGCCTGCGGCGGCTGGAATACCGAGGCTACGACTCCGCGGGCATCGTCGTCTGCGAGAACGGCGGCCTGGTCCTGCAGAAGAAGGCCGGAACCCTGGACGTCCTGGCGGGCAGCATCAACGGCTGCAAATACGCGGCCACCGCGGGCATCGGGCACACCCGCTGGGCGACCCACGGCGCCCCGACCGATATCAACGCCCACCCCCACACCGACTGCACCGGCCTCTTCGCCGTCGTGCACAACGGGATCATCGAAAACTACCTGGGCCTGCGCGCCTGGCTGGCGGCCGAGGGGCACACCTTCGTTTCCGAGACCGACACCGAGGTCCTGCCCCACCTCATCGAGCAGTTCTACCGCGGCGACCTCTACGCGGCCGTCCTGGAGGCCGTCCGCCGCCTGGAGGGCAGCTACGCCCTGCTGGCCGTGACCCGCCACGAGCCCGGCCGGCTGGTCGTCGTCCGCCAGGACAGCCCGCTGGTCCTGGGCCTGGGACGGGGCGAGAACTTCGTCGCCTCCGACATCCCGGCCCTGCTGCCGTACACCCGCGAGACCTACCTGCTCAACGACGGCGAAATGGCCGACGTCACCCCGGACACCGTCCGCCTCTCCGACCGGGAAGGCCGCCCGGTGAGCAAAGAGGTCTTCTTCGTCAACTGGGAGGCCGAACAGGCCGAAAAGGGCGGCTTCGACCACTTCATGCTGAAGGAGATCTACGAACAGCCCCGGGCCCTCAAGGAGACCCTGCGCGGCCGCGTCAGCGAGGACGGCCGGCGCGCCGTCCTGAAGGAACTCGGCATCGCGCCCGAGGCCGTCGGGAACCTGAACCGCATCTTCATCACCGCCTGCGGCACCGCCTACCACGCCGGCGTGGTAGGCAAGTACATCATCGAGCGGCTCGTCCGCCTCCCGGTCGAGGTCGACATCGCCTCCGAGTTCCGCTACCGCGACCCACTGGTCGGCCCGTCCGACCTGGTCATCGTCGTCAGCCAGTCCGGCGAGACCGCCGACACCCGCGCCGCCCTGCGCGAGGCGAAGAGCCGCGGCGCCCGCGTCGTCGCCATTACCAACGTCGTGGGCAGCTCCATCGCCCGTGAGGCCGACGACGTAATCTACACATGGGCCGGGCCCGAGATCGCCGTCGCCTCCACCAAGGCCTACCTCACCCAGCTCGCCGCCTTCTACCTGCTGGCCGTCTGGCTCGGGCAGGCGCGCGGCACCCTGGCGGAGGACGAGGCGGCCGCTATACTGGCCGGCCTGAAGACCCTTCCCGCCGGGATACGGAAGATCCTCGAAGAACACGCCGAGCGCGTCGCCGAACTGGCCGGCCACTACGCCGCCCGCTGCGAGCACATCTTCTTCATCGGGCGCGGCCTGGACTACGCCGTGGCCATGGAAGGCAGCCTGAAGCTCAAAGAGATCTCCTATATCCACGCCGAGGCCTACGCCGCCGGCGAACTGAAGCACGGCACCCTGGCCCTCATCGTCCCGGGCGTCCTCGTCCTGGCCCTGGCCACCCAGCCCGGCCTCTTCGACAAGACCGTGAGCAACATCAAAGAGGTCAAGGCCCGCGGCGCCGACGTCCTGGCCCTGGCCTTCGAAGGGCAGCAACACATCGACGAAGTGGCCGACGCCGTCCTCTACCTGCCTCCGGCCCACCCGGCTCTGGCGCCCATCCTGACCG
>JASEER010000054.1:0-10297 GCA_030019475.1 Thermoanaerobacterales bacterium
GCGGGAGACCGGGGTCGAGGCCACGGTGACCAAGGTCACCGATCTCAAGGAGATCCTGGGCTATGGGATCATGGCCACGCCGGGCGTGGTGATCGACGGCGTGGTCAAGGTCTCCGGCCGCGTCCCGTCGCGGCAGGAAATCGCGCGGTGGCTTCAGCAGCGATAGCACCGGTGAAGCGCGGCGGGGAGTTGGAACCATCAAAGACAAGTACGACAACTGCAGTGATCAAGAGATCATCGGCGTTCTCCTTTACGTCATGGTGGCTAAGATTATCATTGATCCGGTTAAGTAACTGCAGACTTCTGCCGCCGGTGCGGTAAAAATGAGGCGGACCACCGTAAGAAGGCGGCCCGCCTCGGGTTTTTTCGCGGATATTACCACCGGGGCTGGTTGACGTTCGGGGCGCCGTAGGTCGCCTGGCCCATGCCCGTCTGGTATCCCTGATAGCCCTCCTGGTACGTCTGCTGCTGAGGCTGTTGCTGCATTTGGGCCTGGGCGCTGGGGCGGGCCGGTTCCACGGGATACCAGCCCCGTTGGTGCATCAGATCAAAGCACGACTTTGCGGCGTTGGTGAGGTCGTTATGCAGCCGGAAAAAGGTATTCCGGACCTGATCCGTGGACGACTCCAGGAGGGCGGTATGGTAGGTGGACGAGGCCCACTTGCAGTCCTTCAGGCAGTCGGCCAGGATGTCTCTGTCGTTAAGCTGCGGCAATGCTGTTACCTCCTTTGCATAGAATTGCAGTGCCAGCCGGTACTCGCGCCTTTCTTAGGAGTAGCTTTGGCCCGGGAGATTCGCCCCCGCGGCGAAGCCGCCGCCTGCCTGCATCTGCTGGCCTGCGGCCATGCCGGGCACCCCGCTCTGGGACATAATATTCTGCAAGGCGCTGGCGTGCTGCTGGCACATCCCCTGAAGCTGGTGCAGGAAGTTGCGAATCTGCGGATCCTGCGCCTGGGCGGCGAAGGCGGCCAGCTTCCTGCTCTCCACGTCCTCGAATCGCATCATCTCATGGAGGGAGAGCTTCTCAAATTCGGAAATCATCCTTTCACCTCCTTGATTTTCCCTTATGATGCCTCGGGGGTGTTCCATTTATGCCTCCGGCCGGGGCATCAGGCATAGATTTCACGCCCGGTACGCAGAATACAGGCAAAAGCTGCGCAGGGGAGATGGTCGTCTTGCTCTGGTCCCACGGTATTAACCTGGTTCTCGGCTTCTGGCTGCTGGTGGCTCCGCTGGTCCTGCCCACGACGGGTGTCGCGCGGGCGAACGACTGGATCCTGGGGGTGATCATCCTCGTCCTAACCGTCCTCAGTATCAGGAGCCACGCCCACTGGCCGAACTGGGCGAACGTCGCCGCCGGGGTCTGGCTGGTGATCGCCCCGTTCGTCCTGGTCTATACGGGAGTGGGCCGGATCAACGATATCCTCGTCGGGTTGGTGGTGGCGGGCGTGACGCTCTACACCCAGCTCCTGAACCAACGTCCCGCCGCCGACGTAGAATAGCCCGGGCCCCGCGGCCGGTCCGCAACCCCCCGTGCCGGGGGGTTTTCCGTTTCGTCGAGAGGGTTGGATGATGATGCAGCTTTCGGCAGGAAAGGACCATCCTGCCGGGTCGGGCCCGCGGTTATGCTATAATGTGGTGATAGAGGAGGCGGGAACCGTGGATGATGCCCGCACGCCGATCATGACGGCGGACCTTTGTACCTCTGAGGGGTTTGCGGAGAAGGTGACGGCTTGCTGTCCGGTCTGCGGCGGTGCGGGACAGAGGGTTCCCGTGGTGACGGTACGTTCCCTGGTCAGGGAAGACTTGGCGGCGCCCGAAGGAGAATACGCCATATGCCTGGCTCCCGGCTGCCCGGTGGTCTATTTCGGTCCGGCGCTTTTCCGGAAGGGCGACCTGACGGTACGGGTCTGGTTCAAGGAGAAGGATGAGCCGAAACCGATCTGCTACTGTAAGAACGTCACCGAGGCCGAGATCCTGGCGCACATCCGGGCCGGCTGTTGCCATACGCTGGAAGACATTCAGCGGCATACCGGGGCCGATACGGGGAAACAGTGTGCGGTCAAGAACCCGACCGGCCGGTGATGCGGTCCGGTGGTGCGGTCGGTGATCGCCCGGGGCACGGAAACCAGGGATTGAGGGATTAACGGAGGGGAAGAAGACCTGTTGCGCTATCACCTGGTTACGTTCGGCTGCCAGATGAACGAAGCCGACAGCGAGGTCATGGCCGGCCTGCTGGACGGCATGGGTTACGAGCGCACCGATGACATGCGGCGGGCGGACGTGGTGCTGCTCAACACCTGCTGCGTCCGCGAGACGGCGGAGAACAAGGTGTGGGGATTGCTGGGCGCCCTGAAGGCCGTTAAGGCGCGCCGCCCTGACATGGTTATCGGGGTGAGCGGCTGCATGCCGCAGCAGGCGGGCATGGCCGAGGAGATTTGCCGCCGTTTCCCCCACGTGGACCTCGTGTTCGGTACCCACAACCGGCATGAACTGCCCCGGATGATAGAGGAGGTCCGGGCCGGCCGCCGGCCGCTGCATGAGGTCTGGGAAAAGGCCGATGTCATCCCCGAGGGGCTGCCGGTGCGGCGCGAGAGCGGGCTGCGCGCCTGGGTCCCGATCATCTTCGGGTGCAACAATTTCTGCACCTATTGCGTTGTTCCTTATGTGCGGGGCCGTGAGCGGAGCCGTCGGCCGGAGGACATCGTCGCCGAGATCACCGGCCTGGTTGCCCGGGGCTACCGCGAGGTGACCCTGCTGGGCCAGAACGTCAACTCTTACGGTAAGGACCTGCCTGACGGGGTGGACTTCGCCGATCTGCTCATGCGCCTTGACCATGTCGAGGACCTCTGGCGCATCCGCTATACGACATCCCACCCGCGGGACTTCTCGGACAAGCTGATCGACACCATCGCCCGGGGCGAGAAGGTCTGCGAACACTTTCACCTGCCGGCGCAGGCCGGGTCCAACCGCATCCTGAAGGCCATGCACCGCGGCTACACCCGGGAGTATTACCTGGGCCTGGTAGAACGCATCCGCCGTGCCGTACCCGGGGCGAGCATCACTACCGACCTTATGGTCGGTTTCCCCGGGGAAACAGAGGAAGACTTCGCGGACACCCTCGACCTGGTGCGGCGGGTACGCTACGACCAGGCCTTCACCTTCGTCTACAACCCGCGTTCGGGAACGCCGGCCGCCGGGCTGCCCGGCCAGGTCCCACGGGAGGTAAAGAGCAGGCGTATCCAGGAGCTGATCGCGCTGCAGAAGGGGATCAGCTTGGAACTGAACCGCGCCCTGGTGGGCCGGATGGTCGAGATCCTGGTCGAGGGGGCGAGCGAAACAAACCCCGGCCTTCTCGCGGGCCGCACGCGCACCAACAAAACCGTCGTTTTCCACGGCCCCGGTGAATTGGTCGGGCGCCTGGTGCCGGTGACGGTCAGGGCCGCCCACCTGACGCACCTCGAGGGCCAGGTAACCGAAAATTCAGAAACTTAAAACCCGGGGTCAGGCCCTTTACTTAAAAGACCCCTTGCTTAACAGGGGAGTGTTGCCCTTGGCGGCGGTGACGCCGATGATGGAACAGTATTTGCGGATCAAAGAGGAGCACCCGGACGCCATTCTCCTCTTTCACCTCGGCGATTTCTACGAGATGTTCTTCGACGACGCCCTGCTGGCCTCGCGCCTGCTGGAGATCACCCTTACCGGGCGTGACGGGGGGCCGCTCGGCCGGGTGCCGATGTGCGGCATCCCTGTTCATGCCGCGGAGGGGTACATCGCCCGGCTGATCGAAAAAGGCCAGCGGGTGGCCGTGTGTGACCAGGTCGAGGACCCCAAAACCGCCAAAGGCGTGGTCCGCCGCGCGGTGACGCGGGTCATCACCCCGGGCACGGTTATCGAGGGGAACCTGCTCGACGAGAAGGCCAACAGCTTCCTCGCCGCCCTGGTAGGGGGTGGGGAGGAAGGCTGGGGCCTGGCCGTGGCCGATGTCAGCACGGGAGAGGTGAACACGGCCTTCCTCGACGGTCCCCGGGCCGAAGCAACACTCATCGATGAGTTGTCCCGCCTGGCCCCGCGGGAGATCCTTGTGCCGGATGAACTGGCGTCCAGGCTGGACTGGTCCGCCTTGCCGGGCCCGCCGGCCCTCACCGTGCGCCCGGGCGAGTCGTTTGCCCTGCCGGCCGTGGCGGATGTCCTGCGCGCGCAGTTCCCCCGTGAGGAACTCGAACGGGCGGCATGGGCGCGCCAACCGGCGATGATCCGTGCCCTGGGAGGGCTGTTCGCCTACCTGGCCGCCACCCAGTTAAGGCCCCTGGCGCACCTTCGCCGGGTGCGGGTCTACACCCCCGGCCGGTATATGGTCCTGGACGCGGCGACACGGCGTAACCTGGAATTGACGCGGTCGCTGGTCGACGGCGGGCGCCGGGGGACTTTGCTCGGCGTCCTTGACTATACCGAAACGGCAATGGGCGGGCGCCTGCTGCGGGGTTGGATTGAGCAGCCTCTTCTTGATCCCGAGTTAATCAACGAACGTCTGCAGGCGGTAGGCGAGTTAGCCGCGGACACCCTGCGCCTGGACGCGCTCCGCCCCGCCCTGTCCCGGATCTACGACCTGGAGAGGCTGGCGGCGCGGGTGGCCTATGGGACGGCCAACGCCCGCGACATGCTGGCCCTGAAGGCCTCGCTCGAGGCCGTGGCCGCCCTGCGGGAGGCGGCCGGCGGACTGTCGAGCGCTCTGGCCCTCCGCCTCGTGGAAGCCCTTGACCCCTGCCCGGAGCTGATCGGTCTCCTCGGGCGCGCCCTGGCCGACGAGCCGCCCGTCACCATCCGCGAGGGGGGGCTCATCCGTGAGGGCTACGACGCGGAGGTCGACCGCCTGCGGCGGCTGGGCCGGGAGGGGAAGGACTGGCTCCTGGCCCTGGAGGCCGAAGAGCGGGAGCGGACGGGCATCCGGTCCTTGAAGGTGGGCTATAACCGCGTGTTCGGTTATTACATAGAGGTCACGAAGAGCAACCTGCACCTGGTGCCGCCGGAATACCAGCGCCGGCAGACGCTGGCCAACGCCGAGCGTTTTGTCACCCCGGCCCTCAAGGAATACGAGGAACAGATCGTGCATGCCCGCGAGAGGCTGGTGGAATGCGAGTACCGGCTCTTCGTGGAGATCCGGGAGCGGGTTCTGGCGGAGGTCCCCCGCCTCCAGCGCCTGGGGACCACGGTCGCCCGGTTGGACGCCCTGTATGCCCTGGCCGTGGCCGCCGTGCGCCACGGGTACACGGCCCCCCGGGTCACGGCCGGCGGACGGATCTTCATCCGCGAGGGGCGTCATCCGGTGGTGGAGCAGGCCCTCGGCCCCGGGGCTTTTGTGCCCAACGACGCCCTCCTGGACGACGACGGACAGCGCATGCTGATCATCACCGGGCCGAACATGGCCGGCAAGAGCACCTACATGCGCCAGGTTGTCCTGATCGTCCTGATGGCCCAGATGGGGAGTTTCGTACCGGCCGCGGAGGCCGAGATCGGGGTCGTGGACCGGATCTTCACCCGGATCGGGGCCTCGGACGACCTGGCCGGCGGGGCGAGCACCTTCATGGTGGAGATGCGGGAATGCCGGACGATCGTCGAACAGGCCACCCCGCACAGCCTGGTGATCATGGACGAGGTCGGGCGGGGGACGGCCACCTTTGACGGCATGAGCCTGGCCCGTGCTTTACTGGAGTACATCCACGAGCGGGTGGGGGCCAAGACCCTTTTTTCAACGCATTATCACGAGCTGACGGCCCTTGAGGACAGCCTCCAGGGGGTAATGAACTACACCACGCGCGTCGCGGAGGACGGGCAGAACGTCATCTTCCTGCGCAAGGTCGTCCCCGGTAGGGCGAACCGGAGCTACGGCCTGCATGTGGCGCGGCTGGCGGGCCTACCGGAGGAGGTCATCGGGCGGGCGGCGGTGATTCTGGCCACCCTGGAGCGGGAGCAATGGTCCTCGGGGGTCAAGGAGGCCGGCCCCGGGGCCCGGGTGACGCAGCTCCAGATGTTCATCCCCGAAGGGGAACAGGTAGTCCTCGAAGAGTTGCGCCGCCTGAAAGTGGACGAGCTGACCCCGTTGCAGGCTTTGAACCGCCTGGACGAACTCCAGCGAAAGCTGAAGGAGAAATAGGTGCGGCGGGGGCATTTAGCAGGGAGGTACAACTATGGGACGGATCACTGTGCTTGACCCGGCCACCGTGAACCAGATCGCCGCCGGCGAAGTCGTCGAGAGGCCGGCGGCGGTGGTCAAGGAACTGCTCGAGAACGCCCTGGACGCCGGAGCGCGGAAGATCCACGTCGAGGTGGCCGGCGGGGGGCTGGATCGTATCGCGGTCACGGACGACGGGTGCGGGATGGACCCGGATGACGCCGTTCTGGCCTTCGAGCGGCACGCCACCAGCAAGATCCGGCAGGCCGGCGACCTGGCGGCGGTCAATACGCTGGGTTTCCGGGGCGAGGCGTTGCCGAGCATCGCCGCCGTGGCGCGGGTCACCCTCCGCACCCGTACGAGGGATGCCCCGGGCGGCGTTGAGCTTCGCCTGGAAGGCGGTCGTCTCCTCGGCACATCTCCGGTCGGGGTGCCGGCGGGGACGACGGTGGTGGTCGAGGACCTGTTCTTCAACACGCCGGCGCGCCACAAGTTCTTGCGCTCTCCTTCATTCGAGGGGGGGCTGTGCACCGAGGCGGTGGGGCGCCTCGCCCTGGCCAGGCCGGAGGTGGCGTTTACCCTGCGGGCCAATGACCGGCAGGTCTTTGCCACCCCCGGACGGGGAAATCTAAAGGAGACGATTGCCGCCGTCCTAGGCCCGGCCACGGCGCGGGAGATGGTCCCGGTGACCTGGGATGGGGAAGGGATCACCCTCGACGGCTTCGCCGGACGCCCGGCCCTGACACGCAGCTCGCGCCGGCAGCAGACCCTGATTATTAACGGCCGTTACGTCAAGAGTTTCATCGTGGCGGGGGCGATCGACGGGGCTTACCGCGACTTTGTGCCCGCGGGACGCCACCCGGTGGTCGTGCTTCACCTGAATATCGACCCGGCGGCGGTGGACGTCAACGTTCACCCGGCCAAGCTGGAGGTCAAGGTCGCCGACCAGGCGGCCCTGGTACGCCTGGTGCTGGCGGCGCTGCGGGCGGCGCTGGGCGGGGCCGCGCCGGGAAGGACGGCGGCGGACGTTGAGGCGGAGGAGCCTCCGGGACGGCCCGGTCCGCCGGCCGCGGGCGGTTGGGCGGGGGGCGGCTTGCCGCCGGCGGGCGGAAGGTTTCGGCAGGCTGCGCCTGAACTCGGCGCCGCGGCCGAAGCTTTGGCCTTCTACGCTCCTGCCGCCCCGTCCCTCTTAAGGTATCTCGGCTGGTTCTTCCCGACCTACATCCTGGCGCAGGGGCCGGACGGCCTTTATATCATCGACCAGCACGCCGCCCACGAGCGCGTGCTCTACGAGGAGTTCATGGACCGCCTGTCCGCCCGGGGCGGGGCAAGCCAGATGCTGGCCGCGCCCGTTTCCCTGGAACTCGGGCCGCGCGAGACGGCGGTCGCGGAGGAGTATGGCGGGATCCTCGAAAAGCTCGGTTTTATCGTCGACTCCTTCGGCGGGGGGACGGCCGTCCTGCGCGGCGTACCGGCGGCCGGATGGCGGGGGGAAGACGCCGGCGGCGCGGCGGAACTGTTCCGGGATGTTCTGGAAAGGCTGGGCGAGAGCGGCGTTTCCGACCCGGTGGCGGCCCACGGCCTGCTGGCGGCAAGCCTGGCATGCCACCGGGCGGTCCGCGGCGGGTCGGCCCTCGACCCGGCGGAGGCACAGCGCCTCCTGGACCGCCTGGAAGCGGCGCGGGAACCGGCGGTCTGCCCCCACGGGCGGCCGACGTACTTCAAGATCACTGCGGCGGAGTTGGCCCGGCGCTTCCAGCGAGCATAAGGGGGCGTCGCGGAGCGAGGAGGATCAGCTTGCCCAAAGTCATCGTCACCACCGGGCTGCGCAGCGGCCCGGACCGCCGGGCCCTGGCCGCCGGCCTCAGCCGGGAACTGGAATGCCCCTTCATACTGCGCGACGGCCGTTCCCTTGCCCAGTTGCAGGGTGAGAGCGGAGCCGAGGCCGTGGTTGTCGTGGGCGGGCGCAGGGTCTCTCTTTTTTATGCCGGGAGGGAGCTTTTCTTCCACCCGGGGATGGCCAAGCTGCGCATAAAGGAGTTGCGCGCTGGGAAAACTGACCAAATGGTGAAAGCCATGGACCTTCGGCCGGGGCACCGGGTACTGGATTGCACCCTGGGCCTGGCGGCCGACGCTCTGGTGGCCAGTTACGTGGTCGGGCCGCGCGGGCTGGTGCTCGGGCTGGAAGCCTCCCGGCCGTTGGCCGTGATCGTGCGCCACGGGCTGGCGACCTACGGCGGGAAGAGGGAAGCGCCAGACCTGCTGGCCGCCATGCGGAGAATCGGGGTGGCGCACGCCGATCACCGGGAGTTCCTGGCCCGCACTCCGGCGGGAGCCTATGACGTCGTCTACTTCGACCCGATGTTCCGCCACCCGGTGTACCGCTCCAGCGCGATGGAACCCCTGCGGCCCCTGGCCGAAACGGCCCCGCTTGACACGGCGGCCATAACCGAGGCGAAGCGCGTGGCGGCCCGCCGCGTGGTCGTCAAGGAGCGGCGGGATGGCCCCGAGTTTGCCCGCCTGGGCCTGACGCGGGTGGAGAGCGGGCGTTATTCCCCGGTGGCCTTTGGGATCCTGGAGCGGGGGAGGGACTACTGATGGGGGCGGAGCAGCGCCGTCCGCCCCTGGGCGTCATCACCGGGCCCACGGCGACCGGTAAAACGGCCGTTTCCATCGCCCTTGCGGAACGCCTGGCGCGGGGTGCGGAGATCGTCTCGGCCGACTCGATGATGGTCTACCGGGGGATGGATATCGGTACGGCGAAGCCGAGCCGGGTCGAGATGCGGGGCATACCCCACCACCTGATCGACGTGGCGGACCCCGACGAGCCCTTCAGTGTCGCCCGGTACCGAGAGTTGGCCGAGGCGGCGGTCGCCGGTATCCTGGCGCGGGGGCGCCTGCCCCTGCTGGTGGGGGGAACCGGTCTCTATATCCGGGCCGTCCTGGACGAATACCACTTTGCGGCCCCGCCGGACGAAGGCCTGCGGCGCGAGTTGGCCGACGCCGTCCGCCGCCACGGACCGGAATGGCTGCACGCCCGGCTGGCGGAGGTCGATCCGGTACGGGCCTCCGCAATACACCCGCGCAACGTGAGGCGGGTCATCCGCGCCCTTGAGATCTTCCGGAAGACCGGCCGGCCGCCGAGCAGCTTCGCGCCCCGGTTTGAGCGGGGCCGGGAGAGGTATGCGGCCTGGGTCTTTGGTCTCTTTATGGACCGTGAGCGCCTGTACCGGCGCATTGAGGAGCGGGTCGACGCGATGCTGGCGGCGGGCCTGGTGGCGGAGGTTGAGGGCCTGCTGGCCCGGGGCTACAGGATGGACCTGCCGTCGATGCACGGCCTGGGATACAAAGAAATCGCCGCTTATCTGGCGGGGGAGATCCCCTATGAGGAGGCCGTGGCGCTACTGAAGCGGAACACGAGGCGTTATGCCAAGCGTCAGTTCACCTGGTTTAAGACCGACCCGCGTATACACTGGATTGAGGTCGGGGAAAACGCCGATCCAATGGCGGTGGCCGAACAAATTCTGGTTCTCACAGCAGGAGAGCCGGACTGGGCGGCGAAACAAGCATACTATTAAATTTTCCAAAACGGAGGGAACTCCATTGACCAAGGCCCAAATCAACCTCCAGGACGCCTTCCTGAACCAACTCCGCAAGGAGAATATACCCGTGACCATCTTCCTGGTCAACGGGTTTCAGTTAAAGGGTCTGGTCCGGGGGTTTGACAACTTTACGGTGATTCTTGAAAGCGACGGTAAGCAGATGATGGTCTACAAGCATGCGATCTCGACGATCAGCCCGTCCAGGCCGGTAAACACCTCGCCGGCGGTCGCCGAACAGAAGGGCGGGCAGTAGAGAGTCAGCGAAGGTATGGCAAACATTGATCTTGCGGCCCTGGCCGACGCCGTGGAGGAGGAGGTCCGGGCCGTTTACGCGGCTGTCGATGAAATCGCCCTGGCCAACCACGCGCGCGTCCTGTCCGCTTTCCGCGCCGAGCGGGTCAGCGACTTCCATATGCGGGGCAGCACCGGCTACGGCTACGGAGACGCCGGACGGGAGACCCTGGACCGTGTTTGGGCCCGTGTCTTCGGGGCCGAGGCGGCCATTGTGCGGACCCAGATCGTT
>JASEER010000054.1:10307-10638 GCA_030019475.1 Thermoanaerobacterales bacterium
CGTTTCCGGCACGCATGCCCTGGCCCTTGGACTTTTCGCTGTCTGCCGCCCGGGGGACGAGGTTCTTTCCCTGGGGCGACCCTACGACACCCTCGCGGACGTTATCGGCCTCGGCGGAGCGCCTCCGGGTTCGCTGACCGCCCTGGGCGTGACCTGCCGTGAAGTCGCGGATGAGCCCGGGGGAGATGTTCCCCTGGACGAACTTGTTACGGCGGTCGGACCGCGGACGAAGGTTCTGTACCTGCAGCGTTCCCGGGGCTACGCCTGGCGGCGCGGACTTGATCTGCAAAGCATGGCGCGGGTGATCGCCGCCGTGCGGGAGCGGCACCCG
>JASEER010000055.1 GCA_030019475.1 Thermoanaerobacterales bacterium
TGACATAACCGTAGTGAAACCCTGTCCGGGTGGCTTCAATCCTGGTGTCTGCGGAGGCTCTCCTCACCCCATTTTCTCCTCTCACTCATCAGTCTCATCACAGGAGGCACTGTGCCTCTCTCCTCTGGCCAAGTGAGTTAACAGCCTAGTACCTGGGCATTTTTCTATACTCGTTAAAGTACTCGACCACGCCGATCTCCTTCATCCGGTCGTTTCTGATCCGCCAGTTCTTTTTCAAAGGGGCGAAAAACTCCTTATCGCAGGGATAGTCCGGGCACTGGAAGCAGAAGTCCACTCCCCTCTCCCTGTGGCACGTCCGCGCGGCACAGGTTACAAAACAGCGGACGTTGTCACTCCGGCACCCGCCGCAGGCCCCCTGAGAGAAATAAGCGAGTATCTTCTCAAACTTCTCATAGTCGGCAAACTCCGGGTGTACGGCGGCCTTCATCCGCGCCACCCGCTGGTACCCGGTCAGCATCTTCAATAACCGGGTACTGAGTTCCTTGATTTCCCCATTCTCGTAATCAGCGCACCTGCTGCAATCCAGGCCGCACGGCGCAAGATGCTTTAGAACCTCCACATATTCCACCGGTTCCCAACCCTCCTCTCCAGGCATACCTGTCACGGCATCGCCGAAACCGGGATCTCGAATTCCGGCATCCCGGTGGCATAGGGGGCGATCTCATACTGGCCGAAGTAAACGACGACGGCACCCTCTTTGATATAAAACGGCTGGTCTTCGCGGATCGTCTTCACGCGGTCGGCGGCGTCCTCATAGAAATCCTGGGGCCTCGCGGAGATCTGCTTGCGGATCTCGCCCGCCACCAGGCTTTGGTAGTCCTCGCCCGGCTTAAAGAAGTCCTTGAGCAGAAGCGTCTTCCCCGTCCGGGTATCCAGGTTCTCACCTCCCTCCAGGGCGGGCTGAAAGTCCCCGCCCCCGGTATTCGCCAGCCTCTTCGCGCCACCCGAACAACAACCGTACTCCCGGATGATTCCGCGTAGTCCCAATATACTTGGGCCGGCAACAGGCGTCAACCGTATCCTCTAAAAGTGAAAGGCCTTCCGGACGGACCGGAAGGCCTTTTCTCTAGCGCTTGTAGAAGGCTTTAATTTGCTTATGGATCTTCTTCCATTTCTCCTTGTCGGCGAGGTAGGCCTGCCGGTCAGTCTTGCGCGCCAGGTAGGCAAGCTCTTTCTGCAGCTTCACGTAGTTGCCGTAACGGCTTTGGTCCAGCGTTCCGTCGCGCAGCGCCGCGATGACCGCGCACCCGGGTTCGTTCTGGTGCCGGCAATCGGTGAAACGGCACCGCCGGGCCAGTTCCTCGATATCCTGGAAGGTGTCCTGGAGCCCCTGGTCGGAACCCCACAACTGCAGTTCCCGCATGCCGGGGGTGTCGATGATAATGCCCCCCTGGGGTAAGAAGATCATCCTGCGCTGGGTGGTCGTGTGCCGGCCTCGGTCGTCGTCCGGCCGGGTTTCCTGCACCCGCTGTATTTCCTCTCCGGTGAGCCGGTTGATCAGCGAGGACTTCCCGGCCCCGGAGGACCCCAGCAGGGCCACCGTCCGGCCTCGCCCCAGGTAGGGCCGCAGTTCTTCCAGGCCTTCGCCCGTCAGGTTACTGATCGCGTGGACGGGCACCCCGAAGGCGATGGCTTCCACGGCAGCCTTCTTAACATCCACGTCCTGGCAAAGGTCGGTCTTGCTGAGCACCACCACGGGGTCGGCCCCGCTTTCCCAGGCCAGCGTCAGGTAGCGTTCTATCCGCCGCAGGTTGAAGTCCCGGTTCAGGGCATTGACCAGAAACACGGTATCAATGTTGGCGGCCACGACCTGTTCCGCGCACTGTCGCCCCGCCACCTTGCGCGAGAACTTGCTCCGGCGGGGGAGAACGGCGTGGACCGTGGCCTTGCCTTCATCCCGTGCCGTAAACACCACCCAATCGCCGACGGCGGGGAAGCCCTCCGCGTCCGGGGATGCGTATCGCATTTTCCCGGATACTTCAGCAAGAAACTCACCGTGTTCAGACAGAACCTGGTAGAGGTGGCGATATTCAGTTGTCACGCGCCCGACAGCGAAGCCCTGTTCCTTAAACGGCTGATAATGCCGGGCGTAAAAAGAGTTCCATCCCAGTAGATTGAGGTCCAACGTGGATTCCTCCTGACCCGAAATGTCTGGTCATGGAACCCACAACCACCAAAGCAGTTGACATAAATCAACACTCCTTCATATAAAGTGTACCTCGGACACTTCAAGACGCGTCCGGGATAACCTGCTTGACCCGACTGACAATGCCCCGTTGTCCAAACGGATCCAGTAAAGCCCGTAAAAACAGCCCTGGCATCCACTACCTGATTATATCTCTATTGCGGTCCGCACCTCAATCGGGGTCAAATCTCGTGGCCGGCATACGGGAGGTGCTGAAATCCAGTTCGATCAACCTGATGCCGTCCGGGGTTGAACAACTTCATGCTCACTGTCTTCGCCCCCTGCGGCGGCCAGGACTCCTTGCGCATTCAAAGCAGGCCTGCCTTTCCGGGGGGCCGCCGGTTCTGCGGGTGAAAGGCTGGATGACTCTCTAAACGGTTTGAAACGGATATAAAAGGTGGTGCCTGTGGGTCCGGTACGAAAGTCCATTATCGCATTGTGTTTCTCCATAATCCTGTAGCAGGTGGCCAGCCCTAAACCCGTACCCTGTTCCTTGGTAGAGAAAAACGGGGTGCCTATTCTTTCCAGGTTATCCGGGCTGATCCCGGTACCCTCATCCTGTACTTCCAGGACCGCTTCATGGTCATTGGCATATGTTCTAACCGTTAGAGTCCCCCCGGGAGGCATCGCATCCAGACCGTTGCGCGAAAGATTGAGGATGACCTGACGCATGTCTTTACTGTTGAGCAACACCTCGGGAACTTCACCCAGGTCCAAGGCTATCCTCTTGTTTTCTTTGAGGGCATCGGCTTGAAGCAACGGCAGGAGTCTAAGCAGTATGGTATTAATGTTTTCCTGTCTTAGGAAGGTATTCTTGTCTCTGGCCAGAGAAAGAAACTCCCGGATGATACTGTTGGCTCTTTCCACCTCTTCGATGACCAGCGAAAAGTAGTTGTTATACCTTTGCAGGTCTTCCTTTTCTTGAAGCAATTGTAGAAATCCCTTAATCGACGTCATGGGGTTTCTGATTTCGTGAGCGATGCCGGCTGCCATTCTTGCGATTAGGTCGAGACGGTCAAAGTTGCTGATGATATCCGAATGCTCCAGATTACAATCAGCCGTGATAAAAGAAAAATGGTGATTGCTGACCACATCCACAAGTTCGTGGATGCTGCATTTATCAAGCTGATAGATGCACAGGGCGATCATATTCAGCCCGCCGATCCGTTTGTGAACCTCCGCTTCGTACTCCATAAACTTTTTCCAGTACCGCTTCTTAAGCCACGTGGTGTTTCCACATACTCTAATGCCGTCGTATCCTTGGGACAGGGCCCCCTCCACCTTGCCAATCCAGGAATCCAAGACGGTTTTGTTGTCGAAATCGCCGTATTTCAGGTACCACTCCGAGTGCGAGATAACTTCTATCCGGCCCCGGTTGTGGTAAGACGCAAACCCCGGAATTGCACTGTCCAATGCCTTTACTGCCTCATAGGTCCCGATGGGGTCTGAAGTGACCCAAAGACAAAACTCGTTATTCTCCAAGCCGGTTCTTAAGTAGGGAACCACCAGATTAACCAAATCGTGTTTGGTGCCAAAAAAGCCGGCAATGTGGGTGCCCCAGGGAACATCGTTGATATAATTTATGCCGGTCTTTCTCAGGTCTGCAGACGTATCAGCCGGTTTCATATATGTATCGTCCCTTCAGAATCTGTAATTAACCGCCTGTGCTTACCCCTACCGCGCCATCCCGGAGACCGGTGTCCACAAGCTGCTCCATACCGGTCGCAGGCTTCTGCAATACCCTGTCGTTCCATGTCGAAGTCCCCCTTTAAAGCGAAAACCGCTGCTCGACCGGCAGCGGGTATTCATGTCTCACCCTTTTAACCTTTCGACAACGAACAAGTTTATCCTGCAAACCATGAACACAAATGCTCAAGAGCTACGAAACAAGTACCGTGTCCTGGCTACGCTGCTGGGGTGGGTGCCGCCCCGGTAGGGTCGGCTGTCGGCGGCGAGCCGGCAGATGACCTCCCGCATGTGGGCCGACCTGCCCAGTTCATCGAGAATCTCCGTGAGGGCCGGCTCCAGAATCCTCAGCGCCTGGGCATAAGCCTGCCTCAGCAAGGTCAGTGTCAAATCCCTGCCGCCCGTTTGCAGGAGAAGATGGTAGGCCTCGTTACACAGCAGCATGGTGTCGTAGGGATGGCCGCCGGTGAGTTCCACCAGTTCGCGCACCACGTTCTCGTCGGCCTTTATCCCCTGGCCGGCGTATTTCTCGACGATATACGCCAACCAGGCTCCCGCCGGGGGTGTCATGGCCTCGCTTGCAGGAATGAAGAAGAGACCTGTCGAACACTGCCAATCAGCGCTACCGAAAGCCAGGGGAACAAATGTACGCCGAAGAAAAGCAAGACATTGGCGCTGAGAGAAGGGACCCTTCGTCCAGACGTGAGCCAGAACCCGAGTCCGATAGGCCGGCATTCCGTTTGATCGACCCGAAGTTCCGTCACAACACCGGCCCATACCTGTTGCAGTGCGGCTTGGCCGCAGCCACGATCGTGGTCATCCTGCTCTTTCTCGACGTCATTTCCCACACGGCCATCATCGCCACCCTGGGCGCGAGCGCCTTCATCGTCTTCACCATGCCCCGGCAGTACTGCTCGCGGCCCCGGCCCTTTCTCGGCGGGTACCTGGTCGGGATGACCGTAGGCTGCCTGTGCTGCCTGCTGTCCCACGCCCAGTTCCTCAACCCGCTCCTGCTCACACCGAGAACGTCCTCCATCGTTTTCGGCGCTCTGGCCGTGGGCGCCGCCATCCTGCTGATGACCATCACGAACACCGAACACCCGCCGGCCACCGGCATGGCCCTCGGGCTCGTGCTGAACGAGTGGGACTACCAGACGCTCATCTTCATCCTGCTTGCCATCCTCTTCATGGCCGGCGTGCGGCATCTGCTTAAATCCAAGATGATCAACCTGATGTAGGCTGGAGAGGCGCGCCGCTTGCAAGCGGCAGTTGCCGACCCCGCGCAGCCTAAAAACGGGGACACCATACCAAATTCCCGCCCGCCTGTTCAAAAGAAATTAAGGCGAGTTTGGTGTCCCCGCCTGGGCCAGGCGCCGCTGGAAATGGAGGACGAAGAAGCCGCCGCCGTCAACGCCCGGCTCTTTGATGGACGCTATCTTACCCGCATTCGCGGGTTCAGGGAATCACGTCAATGTTTCTTACGCCAGTTGATGATCCCGCTGACGAGCAGCCAGAAGGCTCCGCCCACCAGCAGATAGACAACGATGGCGGTGAAAACGCCGGGGTTCCAGCGGTGCATCACCATCGGCCCGATCAGGAGGGCGAAACAAACGGCGACTCCCAGCTTGAAGAAGCCTTCCATCCGGCCGAACATCAGGACCTCGCCGTTATTTTCCATCTGATTCCTGGCGAACAAATACTGGGTAAGCTTATAGAGCACCCACGTTGCCAGGATCACCAGGCCGTAAACATACATCAGATTATCATCCTCGTAATACCCAATCCCCAGGATGTAGGCCGGTACGGTCAGCCGTTGCCCAATCTCCCATAGAAGGTTGACAAGCTCGTTGGTGTATAAATGGAAGACCGCATCCATATTGAAAGCGATCAAGGCGGTAATCCCCACGGGGAAGAACAGGAAGATCAGGGCCAGCAGCCCGTTCCCCAATGTGGTACCGCTCATACTGGAGATAAACATGGTGAAGGCAAAGACGAAGCCCAGGACCAGCACGTTGCGCAAGGCCCATTCCCAGACGCGTGCCGGATCGAAAGGAACGATACCGGGGTTAACAGCAATGAGTACAGTCATGATGAGGGCGTTCAGGACAAACACCGCCAGCAGCAGTCCAAAACCAAACAAGAACTTGTTATAGATCACCTCTCGGCGGGAATAGGGCATGGCCAGCAGCAGATCGAAGGTCTTACGGTCCCGCTCCTGGCCCACCATCACCGCCGCCAGCGCGATCACGAAGAGAACGGAGCCGAGAGCTTCAAAGGCCCTGTTAAACCATACCAGGTCGGCCGTCGTGAAATGCAGATAAGCGCCGCCGGATGCGGATATGTCCCGTGCGGCCATCTCCCTGAAAAGCATTATCTCATTGAAGAGCGTGTAACTGCTTATATAGGTGATGAAGCCGACGAAGAAGGCGGTGATCGTCGAAGTGTTCATCCATTCTTTCCATAGCAGGGTCTTGTTAGGCCACAACGCCGTGAAACTCATAGCCGAGTCCTCCCATCCTGTAGATGAAGATGTCCTCCAGGGACAGGTCGATGTCTTCCAGCAAGAGGGGTTGATAGTTTAGCAACTCCGCCTTGATCCCGTCAATGTTTTCCTTGACCACGATCGAGTATACCCGTCCCTGCCGCTCAACCTTGAGGATCTCCGGCCGTTTCAGGAATTCCTCGGGAAAATCAACGTTAAAGGCAGCCTGAATCCTCCTGATGTTCTTCTTCATCTGTTCTAAGCTTTCGTCAAACAGCACGCGGCCCTCGTGGAGAATACCGATATGGTCGCAGGTCCGCTCCAGCTCATTGAGCTGGTGGGTGGCAATAAGAATGGTGGTCCCGTTCCCGGCCACTTCATCCATCAGGATGTTCAGCACCTGACGGCGCAGCACGGGGTCCAATCCCGAAGTCGGCTCATCGAGCACCAGTACCGCGGGCATCAGGGACAGGTTCAGCAATACGGCCAGCTGCGTGCGCATCCCCTTCGACAGCTTGGCCACCTTTTGACCTTCCGGCAAATGGAAGACCCGGCTAAGCTCCGTGAAACGCTCCTCGCTCCAATGCGGGTAAGTCCGGCGGTAGAGCCGGATCATGTCCTTGACCCGGAAACCGGGGTAATAATGCTGGTAATCGGCGACGTACCCCACCCGGGACTTGACCGCGGGGTCCCGGTGGACATCGCGCCCGTCAATCAGGACCCGCCCGCCGCTCGGCAGCAAAATACCCATGATCGTCTTGATCAGCGTGGTCTTGCCCGCGCCGTTGGGGCCTATCAAGCCGAATATGCTCCCACGCTCGATATGGAGGTTAATGTTCTGGAGAGCCTGAAACTCCCCGTAGCTCTTGTGCAAGTTCTCGATTTGGATCACCGGTCGCCCTCCCCTATCGCCAGTTCTTCCAGCAACTGATCCATCATTTCAGTGATCTTTCGCTTATCCAGCCCCAGGTAGTGGGCTTCGATCAGGACCTTGCGTAAGTCATCCCGCAGGATACCCAACCTCTCGGGATCCTCACGGGGTTTGTAGTGCATGCTCACATAAGTCCCTTTGCCCCTGAGGTTTTCAATGATCTTCTGCCGTTCCAGCTCCTGATAGGACTTCTGCACGGTGTTCGGGTTGATGGTCAGTTGTACGGACAGCTCGCGCACAGACGGCAGCTTATCTCCCGGCTGTAAAACACCCCTCAGGATCGCCGCTTTGATCTCCTGGACCAACTGCTGGTAGATGGGCGTGCTGCTGCGCTGGTCGATCTTGATCACGGCATTACCTTCCCCCTGTGTGACATGTGTACTAGTTAAACTAGTACACTTAGCACAGATTCAATTTATCACTTTTTCCTGCGCTGTGTCAAGGATGTTTTCATCTGTTTCTCGGGGGGAAAGTCAGCGGTCAGCCGTTTACGGCAAAGCCTTCATGAAACATCACCATACCGCTGTGAAATTACGGGGACACCATACTAAATTTCCGCCCTGTATGGTGTCCCTCTAACTCTCCGATGGGTCACCGCCTTCCTTCCGGGCCAAGCGCCGCTGGAAATAAAGGAAGACCGGCAGGGGAATGACAATCCACCCGAGGCTCTTGATCAGGGAGTTCTTCGCTCTGCCCACCTGTTCTTCGCGGTGCATCTTAACGGCGGTCTCGTACCGGGCCTTGATTTCGGCGTCCGTGTAAGTCCGGCCGGGCTCCTGCAGCTTCTGAGTCTTGAAGTCCTCGATGGTCTGGTAGTACGGTCTCGGGGCCACGATGTCCGCCAGCGCCATGAACGCCCCGACGCTCCCGCCGATGGCCATCATCAGCGTGGCGAACAACACCAGGTAGACGTAGACGCTCTTGACGATGTTCTCTCCTCCTCCCCCGGCAGAGACTCCCTGCCTGATTCCCGCTCCCACAGCCACTAGAACGACCGCTGCAACGGCCAGCACCGTCAGAGGAAAAAGCAAAGCAGTCATTTCTTACCCTCACCTTGTTTAATAAGCAAAACCGCCAGACCGCGGCAATTGTGCCATTATAATGCGGCGCACAGGCAGAGGCCGCCCCCGTTGACGCCCGGCTTTTTAATAATCCCCTGGGAGACCGCGGGATCTATGATCCTCCTTCAGGCTGCTTGCTAACATTTTCCTGCAAGAGGACAGGACTGGGTTGGATTGCTGTCGAATTCTATCAGAAGACTGTCATCAGGGGGTATGTATGTGCGCAAAGCCCATTTTCAATCAGGGGAAAGAACGGATGCAGCATACGTGTTCTCTGCTCCCGGGCAAAAGGAGGATGGCGCCTCTTGCCCAGTATCCGGAGCCTGGGGGTGGTGGCGCAAGCCATGGTTCCGCGGCCGGTAACCCTTTCCATCTCACCCCCTTTATGATAGCATGGCGTCGTAGACCACCCGGGGGAGGTCCGTCCCGTGGAGAAGGTTCTGCAACAAATCCTAGCTGAGCTGAAGGAGCTGCGCCAGGGCCAGGAGGCCCAAGCTAAAGAACTTGAAGCTCTCAGATTGAGCCTCCTCCGCTTTGAAAACAACGCCTACGACAAGTTTGGTGCTCTTTTCGATGCAGATAAAGCTCGACAAGAAACCCTGAAAGAGATCAAGGAGCAACTTGCCGCCCACGATGCGTGCCTCGATGCACATGGGGGCGAACTGGCCCGGCTGCGCGTCAAGCGCTGAACGTAAAGATCGTTATACTTGCCCGGCTTGTCCCGCGCCCGCCTGCGACGGCGCTGTCGCCAAACCGCTCCCGGAAAACCTTGCGGATGCCCTCGGGAGGCATCAGGAAGAACTATCCCTATTTGTCATCCCAAAGACCCCTGACCAGATCCTCCCTGGTCATCTTGAGATGCGCCGCAACATCGGAGAGGATTCGGTTTACCGTTCCCACCCGGCTAGACGCCTGGCCAACTCCTCCCCGGTGACATCCCTTGGTATTCTCATACCGCAATGACTTCATCCTTTACAAAGTGAAGGCGGATAAACCGCGGGAGGTCCTTCTCGTCAAAGTGACAGCGTACAGCGTCACGTACCGCCTCCCTAAGGTCATCCAGCGAGTCCCCCTCCGTAAAGATTGAATAGCCAAGCGCCCGGGCTTCGTATCCCCCCTGCGCGGATTCCTCAACCAGAAAGAGTACCTCCTTCTCCACGCGTTCCGGCATCCTTCCTGTTTTCCCATTACATCTATTCTACCACGCCCGCTACGTGACACAGTCCATTGTCCGCGCCACACGACACAGAACCCATTCTCCTAACACGCAAATAGCTCGGCGACATAGTCCTTGAAACACCACTCGCTCCCGAAAGCTTGACCGACTTCGACTGCCTGGGTTTCTTGGGTTCCACAGCCTACAGCCGCAGCGGCCCGCCGCTGCAATAGCAAGGTGTCGGCACCGGGTAGGGGTCACCTCGCGCTTGACTCTGACACCTGACCCTACCTGAACCACGCCCGGCGTCCGTGCCCGGTTCACTAGACCTGGATACCCCTTTCGTCGGGGAGGGATTCCCGAGTGCTATCTCCACAAGTGCCCCGCCCGGCAAAGCTTGACCAGGACGTCGGCGTCACTGACCGCCTTTGGTACACTGACCCTTGTAATCCGCCGCAAACTGGAAACCCATCTCCTCGGGTGTTTTTTGCCACATGCCAAGCAATTCCTGAAGTTTCTTGTAGCTCACCCTACCATCTTCGTAATTGGCATTCAACGCCTGGAGAAAGACCCTGGGGATCTGGGCTCCCGTTGGGCTGATCCCCGAGTGTCCCTCAAATCCCCCGTACTCATTTTCATTTAAGTAAGTAATTCTTAAGGATATCATATAGACCGGTAGCTAATACGCCTAAGACAATCACTACAATTCCATACCGAAGCTTGCTCCGCAAAGAGTTTTCTTCTATAAAATCAGTATAAGGCATTAACCATCTAAACGACCTCGTAAACACGTAAAATGGCAGTATTACCATAAGAAGCAATAGGATGTAATCAGGAAATCCTATGAGTTCCTTCAAATTATATCCCACTATAAGGCTTAAGGGAACTGAGACATACATAGCATACCTGTGTACAACTGAATGGAAATTCTTTTTCTTTGTAAAAAAGGAAAGAT
>JASEER010000056.1 GCA_030019475.1 Thermoanaerobacterales bacterium
CCGTCATCTATATGCTCCTGCCGCTGGTCATCTTCTTCGCGGGGGGCGGTCTCGGCGGGAACGATGGTTGGGGTGCCGGCTTCATTCTGGCTCTCCTGATCGGCCTAGTGATCTCCTTCTTCCTGCCGATGGCCGTCGCCCATTACGCCGCCACCGGCAGCTTCGGCGCCGCCTTTAGCATCGGTACCGTTTTCTCCTACATCGGCGCAGCCATCGGTAGCTACCTCCTGGGTTATATTCTCTCCATCGCCCTCTTCATCGCCCTGGGCATCGTTGCGATGATTCCCCTCCTGGGGTGGATTATCGGCAACCTGGCCTGCTTCTATCTGTTTTGCGTCCTGGCCTTCCTTTTCGGGGACGTCTACCGTCAGGCGGCAGCCGCCCGGGGAGCCGGCGCCGGCGTTGGAGCCTAGGGGGGCCCGACTAAATTATAGATTTTGCGGATATGAAAACCGGGAATCATAAAGACCACAGCCAACCGGAGGCCGTGGTCTTCTTGTAGGAGGGCCTGGCGTGTCGTTAGCCATCTGGGTCTACCGCCTTTTTGACGTCGCCGACGAGATCGACCTTGAAGCCGCCGAGCGGCTTCTCGCCGTGGGGAGCCACGTGTCCCGTCTTCGCCTTACCAGAGTCTCCCCCAAGGCCATCGTCTTTAAGAATCCCCCCGTGATGGTCGAGATGGGCTGCCGGGAGATCTCCCTCGCCGGCCTCACCCTGGGCGCGGAGGTGCGTGCCCGGGTCTATGACCTTGGAGTGGTAGCGGTCATCCTGCGGTTGGCCGTCCCGCCCCAGACATCCTTCGCGGAGTTGACGGACCTTGCCCTCGCGGTGGACGGGCTCCGGGAGGAAACCTTCAAGACATCCCTTGACGCGGCGCTGGCCGCCTTGCGCCCCGCCATGGTCGGGCCGCATCCGCCGGAGTTCAGCGAGGACCTGGTGGTCTACTATTTCCGGGAATGGGAAGAAGAGTGGGATCCCGTACCTCTGCTCCTGGCCGAAAAGCAGCCCGTCAGCCCGGAGACCCGTAAGGAGACGCTTGCTCACCGCTTTTCCTATGCCGACGACTTTGCCTTTCTGACCTGGGACACGGCGATCGTGTACGATCCCACCGGCAGCCCGGACATCCCCGACCTGCTGGAACTGGCCAACGCCCAGCTGCTGGAGCTTAGATACTACGACCAGATCCTGGACCGGGAGATCGAAAGGATGTACGATGCTATTGAGGATGCGGATCGTGGAGCCAGTTACCGGAGGCTGGGCCGCTACCGTCATATCCGCAGGCAGCTGCTGGAACTGGTGGCCGACATCACCGCGATCACCGGGCGCATCCAGAACTCGCTCCGCGTTACGGAGGACGTTTTCTACGCCCGCGTCTACACCGGTTACCTGCGCCTGCTGCGCGTACGGGACTGGACGGAGAGTATCCGCCAGAAGGTGGAGGTTATCCAGCGAAGTTACACCATGCTCAGTGACGAAGTGGTCACCAGCCGCGCGGAGTTACTGGAAATCCTGATTATCGCCCTGATCGCCTTTGAGATCGTGTTATCCCTGGTCAGGGCCTGAATCTAACTCCAGGGCCAGTCCTTGCGCTCCGGCTTCAAACCGGTCTTGTAGGACATGCCCAGGCGGACGTCCTTTCGCGTTCCGTGGCGGTGCCCGCTTTCAAGTTGGGCTTTTTGTGACTTGCTTTCACGCGGCTGGGGAGACCCCGGCGGACGGTGTAAGTCAACAATCGGTTCCGGCCGTTCCCGGCGTACGCCCTTGCGGTATTCATCCCTTGGCATGGATCCCAGGCCTCCTTTACACTCCCATTATTCCCGTTCCGGCCGCAAGCGGTCCTGGCACATTTGTGCAAGGCAGGTGCCACCGAATGCGTAACGAGGAAGTGGCCCGCATTTTCCGGGCTGTGGCTGAACTCCTGGAACTTAAAGGTGAGAACCCCTTTCGTGCGCGCGCCTACGAACGGGCGGCCGAAAGGGTGGCCCGCCTGGGAGAGGACATCGCCGCCGTGGCCACCCGCGGGGAGCTTACGCGCCTCCCCGGGATCGGCAAAGAGCTGGCGGCGAAGATCGAAGAGATTCTGCGCACCGGCTCCCTGGGCTATTACGAAAAGCTGAAGGCCGAGATCCCTCCGGGGGTGCTTGAACTGCTCACCGTCCCGGGGATCGGTCCACGCAAGGCCATGGCCCTCTACCGGGAACTCGGCGTCAAGGGGCTCGAAGACCTTGAAGCCCGTGCGAGGGCGGCCGAAGTGCGCCGCCTGCCCGGGTTCAAGGAGCGGACCGAGGCCAACATCCTGCGGGAAATCAGGGGTGCGCGTCAGGTCCGGGAGCGTATTCCGCTCGGGGAGGCGTTGCCTATCGCCCTGGGCCTGGTCGAAATGCTGCGTCAAGAAGTCCCCGGGGCAAGGATAAGCATCGCCGGCAGCCTGCGTCGGCGATGCGAGACCATCGGGGACATCGACCTCCTGGCGGCCTCGCCCAGGCCCGAGCAAACGATAGCGTCCTTCGTCGCCCTCAGCCCCGTGGCGGAGGTCCTGGCGCGGGGCGAGACAAAGGCCACGGTCCGCCTCAACGACGGCCGGCAGGTCGACCTCCGGGCCGTGGAGCCCGTTTCCTATGGCGCGGCGCTCTGTTACTTCACGGGATCCAAAGACCATAATATTCACTTACGGCGCCTGGCCCTTGACCGCGGCCTGAAGATTAATGAATACGGCGTCTTCCGCGACGGGAAGCGTATCGCGGGAAGGGAGGAGGAAGAAGTCTATGCCGCCCTCGGCCTGCCCTGGATTCCGCCGGAATTGCGGGAGGACAGAGGAGAAATCGAAGCCGCCGCTGCGGGACGCCTGCCGGCCCTGGTCACCGACGGCGATATCCGCGGGGACCTGCACGTGCATTCCGTGTACAGCGACGGGACAGGCACCCTGGAGTCCATCGCCGACCGGGCACGCCGGCTTGGCTACAATTGGGTGGCCTTGTGCGACCACTCTCCGTCCCTGAAAATCGCCCACGGCCTGTCCATTGCCGACCTTCGGGCCAAGGCGGCAGCGGTCCGCGCATTTAACGCCGCGAGCCCGGACTTCCACTTTCTCTGCGGAACCGAGGTGGATATAAAACCCGACGGGACCCTCGACTACCCCGATGAAGTCCTGGCCGGCCTGGACTTCGTCCTGGCCGCCGTACACTCACGTTTCCGCCAGAAGCGGGAGGTAATGACCGAACGCCTTCTGGCCGGCGTACGGCACCCGCTGGTCCATGCCCTGGCGCACCCCACGGGGCGCCTGCTCGGCGAGCGCCCGCCGTACTCCGCGGACATCGAGCAGGTGATCGCTGAAGCCTGCGCCGCCGGCACCTGGCTGGAAATCAACGCCTACCCCAAGCGCCTCGACCTGAGCGACCGCCATTGCCGCCTGGTAAAGGAGCGGGGGGGGTTGCTCACCATCGGCAGTGACGCCCACACCGTCGGGCAGATGGACTTCATGGCCTACGGCGTAAGCGTTGCACGCCGCGGCTGGCTGGAGCCCCGCGACATTGTCAACACCCGGTCATGGACCGAGCTACGTGCCCTTTTCGCACGGGAGGGCAGGAATTGGCACCCGGATGGCAATAATCTATAATGGAAAGCAACAAAAGCTTAGATGGGAGAGAGAGTCAAAGAATGGCCGAGCGGATAAAGACAGCCCTTGAGAAAGCCCTTGAAAGGGCGGCCCAGCTGAAGGTGAGCGATTCGGACCTGGAGCGGCTGGCGCGGGTGGACGCCGGCCGCGCGCTGGCCGGCCGGTTTCTTCAGGATCCGGCCCTTGATCTCCTGCGGGAGCTGGCGTCCCAAGCCCCGGACGCACGGCATGACGTGACGGCGGGCGTGGAAGAAATACTCCTCCAGAACATCGCTCTCCCGGTTGACGAGCAGGTCGCACGGACCAACCGGCGGGCAATGGAGGGCATTACGGCCATTAAGCGGGACCCGGAATCGGTCCGGATTATCTCGGGCGAACTGGGGTACCTGTTCGACTATTACAGCCAGGCCTACCGCCACAGCTACACAAACCTGAAGGAGCACTTCGAACAGCGCCTGGGCGCCGCGAGACAGATGCTGGAACAGCAGACCGGGGTACGGATGCGAATGAACGTGGAAAGGCTTCCGGAATTCCGGGAAGAGTGGATCCGAACCGTCGGCGCACTTAACACCCAATACGAGAGTCTTCTAAAGGAGCAGAAGGAACGACTAAAGGCCATCCCGCTCGCCTTCTAGGAGACCGTAACCGGGACCATCATCGCATTATAGCAAGAGGGAGTCGAAGAGAGAGTGGGGCGCCTTAAGAATTACCTGTTGGCCGGATTGGCGGTTATCCTGCCCCTGGCCGTAACCATCTGGGTTCTGGTGGGGGTTTTTCGCTTTATCGACGGCCTGGCGGGCAAGCTCATCGTCTATCTCACAGGACACTATTTCCCGGGCCTGGGCTTTGTAATTACCATTGCCCTGATATTCCTGGCCGGTCTCCTGGCAACCAACATCATCGGGCGGCGTCTCCTGGATTTGGGCGAGGGTCTCCTGTTAAGAATCCCCCTGGCCCGGACCATCTACCGCCTGGCCAAACAGGTAACCGAAGCCTTGAGCCGTAAGGACGAGCAGGTTTTCCGCCAAGTAGTCCTCGTCGAATGGCCGCGCCGGGGGGTACATTCTATAGGCTTTCTGATCGGAGAAGCAGGGGAAGACCTCTTTGGAGCAGGGGGACCGGACAAGGTCAAGGTTTTCATACCCACTGTACCCAACCCGACGACCGGGTTCCTGTTTGTCGCGCCACGGGAGGAAGTGTGGCCCATGCCCCTGTCGGTGGAGGACGGCTTGAAGTTCATTCTTTCCGTGGGCATCGTCAGCCCGGGCGAGGCCGGAAACAATAATAACCATAACCATAAGTAATTTGACAGTTGCCGACCGGTTATATAAGCTCAAGGTAAATCCGCAGAGGGGAGATGGCCAAAGAAAGATGGGAGATGTCATCGACGCCCGTGGCCGGCCATGCCCGCAGCCCGTTCTAATGACCAAGGCCGCCCTTGATGAAGGGCGTACGGCGTTCGCCGTCCTGGTGGACAACGAGGGCTCGGCCCAGAACGTCAGCCGGTTCGCCGCCAACGCCGGGTGCCAGGCCAGCATCGTCCGGGAGGACGGTGTCTTTCGCGTCGAGGTATCACGCAACGGGGGAGGGTCAACGCCGGTCCATACCGGGGACGTGCCCATAACCTGTAACGTTCCCGCCGCCCGCACCAGGACGCTGGTCATCCAGACCGAGTCCCTGGGCCAAGGCAGCGAGGAACTGGGACGGCGGCTCATCACCCAGTTCCTTAGCACACTCGCGGCTAACGAAACGGTCCCCGAACGCGTTGTTCTGCTGAACGGCGGGGTAAAACTGGCCTGCCAGGGTTCGGAGTCCACGGCCGCTTTGCGGGACCTGGCGGCCCGCGGCGTGGAGATTCTGGCCTGCGGGACCTGCCTGAATCACTTTGACCTGAACGGACAGCTGACCGTCGGCCGGCCGACCAATGCTTATGAGGTTTTGAACCTGCTCCTGCAGGGCGACGTCGTCACCTGGGGCTAACCGCTCCTCTATAATACCAAAGCCTTCACCGCTTCACTGTGGTGAAGGCTTTCCCGGTAATCGCCGGTATAAGACTGTCTACAGAATACCCGGACAAAAGCCTGGTGTTGCCGGTGAACCTACAGGATCTTGCTAAGGAAGGCCTTCGTCCGCGCCTCCCGCGGGTTGGCAAAGATGTCGCGCGGCGGTCCTCCTTCGACAATGCGCCCCTCGTCCATAAACAGCACCCGGTCCGCAACCTCGCGGGCAAAACCCATCTCGTGGGTGACCACTACCATGGTCATTCCCTCGCGCGCCAGATCCTTCATAACCGCAAGCACCTCGCCGACCATTTCCGGGTCAAGGGCCGAAGTGGGTTCGTCAAAGAGCATCACCTTCGGCTGCATAGCCAGAGCGCGGGCGATGGCCACCCGCTGCTGCTGCCCGCCCGAAAGCTGAGCGGGGTAAACGTCAGCCTTATCGGTTAAGCCGACCTTGGCCAGTAGCATACGGCCCAGTTCTTCCGCCTTGCCAGGGGTCATCTTCTTGACTTTCAGCAGGGCCAGCGTAATGTTTTGTAAGGCGGTCTTGTGCGGGAAGAGGTTAAAGAGCTGGAAGACCATCCCGACCTTCTGGCGCACCTCGTTGATGTTCGTCTTCCGGTCGGTAAGGGATGTCCCGTCGATGATTATTTCCCCCCGCGTCGGCTCCTCGAGGAGATTCAGGCAGCGCAGGAAGGTGCTTTTCCCGGAGCCGCTGGGCCCTATCACGCACACGACCTCGCCCTCGGCGACATGGCAGTCGATGCCCCGCAGTACATCCAGCCCGCCAAAGCTCTTATGCAAGTCCCTAACCTCGATCACCGGTCTTGAGTCTCCTTTCCAGGTAGTCCACCAGCCGGGAGAAGGACAGGGTGATCATCAGGTAAATGAAGGCCACCGTGATGTAGGTTTCAAACGGCCGGTAGTAGTCGGCATTGATTAGGGTACCGCGCCGTAACAACTCCTCAACACCGATCATCGACACCAGGGAGGTGTCCTTCAGCATAGCGATGAACTCATTCCCGAGGGGCGGAACCACACGCTTGAAGGCCTGGGGCAGGATGACGTAGCGCATCGCCTGGCTCTGGGTCATACCCAGGGAGCGGGCGGCCTCCATTTGGCCGCGCTCGATGGACTGGACGCCGGCGCGGAAGATCTCGGCGATGTAAGCGCCGCTGTTCAGGCTGCAGGCCGTAACCGCAGCCCAAAAGCGGGGCAGGTTGGGGTCCTTGATCAGGATCGGCCACCCCAAAGCGGCGTGCCACCAGTCCTGAAGGTCAGTCACCAAGTATGGAATTCCGAAATAAACAATCAAGATCTGAACCAGAAGCGGCGTACCGCGCAGGAAGTCGACGTAGCAAGTGGCGATCACCCGCAAGAACCGGCTGCGTGAAAGCCGCGCCAGGCCGGCAAAAAGGCCGATGACGCAGCCGATCCCCACCGAAAGCACGGTTAGCTCAAGGGTAATGACCGTCCCGGCCAGGAGAAGGGGAAAGATAAAGCCGACGAATTCTACAACGCTCAAGAGTTTCACCTCGTCGAGGGAGGGACAAGGAAATATGCGTAACGCCCGGTGGCGTTACGCATATTTCCAACCCTTTCTCGCAGACTCGAAGTTATTCTATTGCTGCTTCCTCCGGTGTCGGCGGGTTAAGAACATCCGCCGGCGGCTCCTGGCCGAACCACTTCTTATATAGCTCGGTGAACTTCCCGGTCTCCTTAAGCTTCTTCAAGGCAGCGTTAAACTCCTGCAGCAGTTCGGGTTTGTCCTTCGGGACCGCGATGCCGTAGAACTCGGTGGAGAGCATGTCGCCCACGACCTTGATCTGCCCGCTGCCGTCCTGTTTGATGGCGTACATGGTCACCGGGGCGTCATTGACGACGGCGTCGGCGCTGCCTTTCTTCAACTCCAGGAAGGCCTCCGGAATGCGGTCGAAGGTAACCACCTTAGCCCCTTCAATTTCTTTAGCCTTATCGGCCCCGGTGGTGCCGAGCTGGACGGCGATGGTCTTGCCTTTCAGATCGTCGAAGGACTTGATGTCGTTGTTGTCATTACGCACCGCGATAATCAGGCCGGACTTGTAGTAGGGATCGGAGAAGCTGACCTGCTGCAGCCGTTTTTTCTTAATCGTCATGGCCGAAATCGAAGCGTCGATGGTGCCGGACTGCAAAGCCGGGATGAGGCCGTCAAAGGTCATGCTCTGGATATCAGGCTTGTAGCCCATCTCCTCACATAGCGCCGCCATCAGATCCATGTCAAAGCCCACGTAGTCGCCGCTCTTCGTATCCTGCCATTCGAACGGGGCATAGGCCGTGTCGGACCCGATCTTGAGGACCTTCTTCTCCGGCGCCTGCTGCGCCTGGTCATCCGCCGCCTTCTGATCCTGGGATGACGACCCGCCGCCACAGCCTGCCACAAAGGCTACCAGCGTCAATAAGGCAACGGCGACTACCATGAAACGGTTCAGCCTTAACAACTCGTCCGCCTCCTCATATTTATTCAACACCATGATTCAACCGGATATTTCCTTTAAACGCAGTCCGCGGTATTCTTCACCTCCCCCGGGCTGTTACTGGCGTGTTAACATCGTGTTAACTCGTAGTTGACCTTTTTCGCTCCCCGGACGTAAAGTCCTGCCGGGCGCGGTCATTTTTCGCCGGATATTGGCCCCCTTGACAGTAGAGAGCTGTAGTGCCAGAATGGATAAAATGAATAGACACTACCAAGCCCTGGCCGACTTGGCCCTTCTTCTCGTCACCTTCATCTGGGGCATTACATTCGTCATCGTCAAGGAAGCGTTAGGGGGCATCGGACCCTACTACTTCCTGGCGATCCGCTTCATCCTGGCCGCGCTGTTTCTGGTGCTTATCCGCTACCGGGCGCTTCGCTATCTCCGCCGGGACACCCTTTGGGCCGGGACCGTCATCGGGGTCGCCCTCTTCGGGGGGTATGCCTTTCAAACCGTCGGGCTCCAGTACACCACGGCCTCCAACGCCGGTTTCATCACCGGCCTTTCGGTCGTCCTCGTTCCGTTGATGGCCGCCGTCCTGACCAGGCACCTGCCCCCGCCGGCGGCTGTCGCCGGGGTGATCTGCGCGACCGCCGGGCTGGCCCTGCTTTCGTTGCAGGACGGCCTGCACCTCAGCTACGGGGATGCCCTTATCCTTTGTTGCGCCCTCTGTTATGCGGTGCACATCATCCTTGTCGGCCGTTATGCCCCCTACCACCGCACTTACGCCTTGGCGGTGATCCAGATTGCCGCCGTAGGCCTCATCAGCCTGGCGGTGGCGCCCTTTGCCGAAACTTTTCCTCATCGCCTCTCCCCGGCGGTGATCGAGGCTCTGCTGGCAACGGCAATTCCTGCCACGGCCCTGGCCTTTGTGATCCAGAACGCGGCCCAGAAATTCACTTCCACCACTCATACGGCGGTCATCTTTACGATGGAACCGGTCTTTGCCGGGCTGACGGCCTGGCTGCTGGGCGGGGAGACTCTGGGCGCCCGCCAGTGGATCGGCGGCGCGGCCATTATCCTCGGTATGTTGGTTACCGTCCTGGGCACCCCGTCGGGAACAGGGCAGGAGGGCAAGAAATCTCCCGCGGGGCAGGAGCCCTTCCACACCGCCACGGCCGGAGGCGAACCGTAGAGGGGTTAGCGGACTCGCAGAGACCCGAAACCGAGAAAATGCTTCGCATGCCGGAGTCAGCCTAGCCGGCGTAGACTGCCTGATCTGCATCTACGGGTTATGTATGCTTCACGGTCTAAATAGAATAATATGGTACCGCCACCGGGAATCATATGAAAGATACAAGCATTCTCCGGAGCCAAACAAAGGCCGCGGGAAGCGGCAGTGTGGTAGTGAAATAGCACCATGGAACTGAAACAGGCCATTAACAGGTTTCATCACGGCGAAAAACTGAAGTCCTACCTGATCACAGCCTCGGGGATGTTCGCCGAAATGACCGGTCTGAAAGACCGGGAATTAGCGGTGGCGGTGCGCCTGACCCGAGCCTACCTGGAGCAGGTCCGGGGTGAACTACGCATGGCCGCGTACCTGGCGGAACTGCCCCGCCTGAGCGAGGTCGAGGCTCGCATCAAGAGCGCCGTTTGGGAAGCTCATATTAACCGGCCCACGGAAGCCAACCGCTTGATGGGTGAGGCCATTTCCCTGGTGGTCTCCGGGCTGGAGGAAGCAACGCAGTACCTTAAGGACCGCTCCCTGATTTAACGACGAACCGGGGCAACAGCTGACCAACCGTCCCAAAGCGAATGGTAGCATGCCCAAAGCGGAGCCAAGCGCAGCAGGGGGCAGCCCGGCCGCCCGGAGCCAGCAGGCCGGCAGTCGAGGGGCGCCGGCCCCGGGCGGCGCGCGGGGTCTTGGGGGCCCCGGCGCGCCCGGGCCGGCCGCCGGCTTGACACAGCGGCGCGGAGATCGGAAGAGCATCGTGT